>CAIXSC010000265.1 GCA_903921945.1 uncultured Planctomycetaceae bacterium | reverse complement strand
TGGACCATCCGTTTGGCTGTGTCTGGAATCGACCGCTGCTCTGGAATCGACCACTGCTCTGGAATCGGCCGCTGCTCTGGAGTCGGCTGCTCGTTTTGAAATCGCGGTCCGATCAGCTTAACTGTCGCCGAGCGGCTTGCAGCAACTGACGCAATTCGTGCAACGTCGTCAGCTTAGACCACTGTTCGCGTGCCAGTTCCGCGAGGCCCGCCGGAGTTGTTTTCATTTCCGCCTTGAAGAATTCGATGAAGACGCCGCCGATCCACCGCGTCACCAGAGCTTGAACGAGGCCCTGCAGGATGCCGCCGGCGAGTGTTCCGGCGCCCGGAACGGCGCGTAACAACGTCGCGATGGTCGACACGACAATAGGCGTCGCGGCGCTGACACCCAGGATCGCGATCAGGTTTTTGCCAAGCTGACCGAGCAACTTGACGGCCGCATCCGTGTCGATTTCCTGGCGATACACCTTGGCCAGTTCCAAGACCATTTTGGTGGTGATCGCGCCGCCCGCGGCGATGTCCAACAGTGGCAGCGGACTAAGCGCCGCCGCCCCGCCCGCTCCCCAGGCGTAGCGATCAATCAGCCGCCAAGCTTGTCGGTCGAGCGATTCCTGCACGCGCCGCCGAGCCTCGTTCACAAGTCCGCGGGATTGCAGCAGCAGATTGGCGAGCAACAGGTTGGAGCCGTCGCGGGTAAGCACGGCCATCATGCGATCGGCCAGCGCGCTGATATCGGGCGGCATCTCGACCTCTTCCTCGACCTCCGTCCCGCCCGCGAGCACGCGAACCCGGCGACGTTTCACAGCCAGCGCTTGCACTCCGACGATGTCCTCCGGCGCGATGATCGATCGCAATTGCTCGGCGATCTGTCCCTGCAAGGCGGCCCGATCGCGGGCCTCGTACCAGTCTTGTTTGGCCAAGCAGACAATGATCCGTTTCTCCATCCGGCCCAATTGTTCGAGCAACAGGAACTCGGAGGCCCGCAACGGCCCGTCAACCACTAACAACACCAAGTCCGCGTCCTTGGCGGCCGACGCCGCAACCGCTGCCCGCTCGGCGCCATCCACCTCGCCCAATCCGGGCGTGTCGACCAGCGTCACTTTGTCGAGCCCAGGCCAAGGGACTTCATTGCGAGTGACGGTCGTTCCGCCCTTGGCGTCGGTTTGAAAGACATCCCGGCCCGCCAGCGCGTTGAGCAGCGACGACTTGCCGCTGGAAATCGTCCCGAAGACGACGATTTCCAATTCGTTCGTTTCCCGCTTCTCGGAAAACTCCCGCAGCATCGGTTCCAGATGCTGTTTGACCTCGGCGGCCACATGCGGATCGTCGTGCAATTGAAAGATGCTGTCGAGATTCGTCTGAATCTCCGCTGATTGTTCGCCTTCGCCCAACTGGCTCGGGTTTTTTCGCCGTTGCTCCGTCCGCTGCCGCTTTCGCGCGGTCGCTCGCCAAACACGCGACACGATCCAGCCCGCGCTGCCGATCAAGAGCACGGCGCCGATGCCGATCAACGTGAAATAGACCGCCACCCACGGCTGGCCCCAGGAAGCCACCGTACGGTACTGCTCCGCCAACCGCGGTGGAATGGTCACCAAAGCAAACCCGGATGCCGCCAGCAACGCCACCAGGAACAACCCGCCGCTCGCTCGTCCCCCTCTCATCGCGTTGCGCTCCTTGAGCACCCGCCAACTCAACTTGGCCTCGCCACCATCACCGATGTGCCGCCATCACGAAGGCACCGCCATCGTCCAGGCATTGCCAACGTCCAGGCATTGCCATCGCCCGTGGCCGGCCAGCCCGTTGTCGGACAGCCCGTGGCCGGCCATCCCGTTGTCGGACAGCATGGGGTCGGACAGCACGGGGGCGGACAGCATGGGGTCGGACAGCATGGGGTCGGACAGCACGGTTGGGGCCGCTCGGCTGTGGAAAAAACTAGCTTCGCGGCTTGCCGCGTCCCTTCCCGGAACGGCCTTTCCCGGAACTGTCCTTCCGGGAATTGTCTTTCCCGGAACGTTGTTGCTTGGGACCTGGCGATTCGGATCGGTCGCCGCTCGCGCGACTATCTTCGGGGGCCGTCGCGGGATCGCCAACGTGATTCTCAGGGCTAGTGGCCACGACATCCGGGGCCTCTTCCTTGTCGCTGTCTTCGGTCGCGTCGTCGCCGTCGTTGGCCCCGTCGTTGGTCACGTCGTTGGTCACGTCGTTGGTCACGTCGTTGGTCACGTCGTTGGTCACGTCGAAGTCGTCTTCGTCGGTCCCGTCGTCTCCCTCGAAGATGAACTCGCCCTCGAATTCGTCGTCCAGTTCGCCATCCAGTTCGCCTTCGAGCTCATCTTCAAAAATGTCGCCCCGTTCGTCACCTAGCTCATCGCCGAACTCGTCGTCGCCTGCGCCCTTGGCGGCGAGCAGCGAATCTTTCCAGCGAGGATCGTTGGGGTCGAAATCACCCCGATCGGGACCTTCGATGATGGTTGTTTCGGCGGCGGCCCGTCGGCTGCCGCGGGAATCGCCGCGTTTCGACAGTTCGTCACGCCGATCCGATTCGTTGCGTCGATGCAGATACAGTTTGATAGGCACTTCGCCAAAGTCGAGGTGATCGCGGATCACTCCTAGCAGATACCGGCGGTACTGTTGGGAAAACGCCTTGGGGTCGTTGCAGACCAGGACCAGGGTTGGCGGTTGGATCGCGACCTGGGTGGCGTAATAAATCTTTCCGGTGCGGCCTTTGACGGGATGGGGCGGGTGCTGGCGGACGGCCGCTCGAATCAGACGGTTCAGTTCCCCGGTGGTCACTCGGTGGAGCGACTGCTTGAACAGGTTTTGAGCGTGATTCAACAGCGCTTTGACGTTCTTTCCTGACTGGCCCGTGATAAACGCGATCGGGGCGTACCACATCGTTTGGAACGTGTCGCGCAGGTACTGGACCCAGCGTTCCGTCGGCATCGAGGCCGCCATCAAGTCCCACTTGTTCACCACAAACACGCAGGGCCGGAAATGCTCGCCGATGTATTGGCACAACTGCTTGTCGACCCGGCTAATCCGTTCGGTCGGATCGAAAAACAGCAACACAACGTCCGCTCGACGGATGCTTCGTTGAGCCCGGTGCGTGCTGTAAAAATCGAGGTCGGTTCGCACGCTTTTGTTGCGGCGAAGTCCCGGCGTGTCGATGGCGATGAACGTCTTGCCGTCCAGTTCGAACCGCACGTCAACGCTGTCGCGCGTTGTGCCGGCGATCTCGCTGACGATCATCCGCTCGGCGCGCGCCAAGGTGTTCACAAAGGTGCTCTTGCCGACGTTTCGCCGGCCGACGATCGCCAGTTTCATGACTGGCTCGGCGACAGCCGCGTTCTCTTCGGTCAACTCGGGCAGCCGCGAGACGATCGCTTCGAGCAGCAAATCGCGGTTGCGGTTTTGCAGCGCCGACACTCGCAGCAAAGGGCCGGACGCCAACGAGTGGAACTCGTCCGCCAGCGTATCGAGCGCTGGATCATCCGTCTTGTTGGCGACCAGCAGGATCGGTTTATCGACGACCCGCAAGCGAGCCGCCACACGGGAATCGAGCGGCAGAACGCCGGAACGCGTGTCGACCACGAACAGAATCACATCCGCCTGTTCGATCGCCGCGGTGATCTGCCGTTCGACTTCGTCGGTCAAATCGTCGACGTCGACGACGCCAATACCGCCCGTGTCGACCAGTTCGAAGAACCGGTCGCGCTCATACATCAAAAATTGGATACGGTCGCGGGTCACGCCCGGTTTGTCATCGACGATGGCTAGCCGTTTGCGGGCTAACCAGTTAAGCAAACTTGACTTACCGACGTTGGGGCGACCGATGATGGCGACTTGCGGGACTGGCATAGCCCGTATGATAATCGTTTGTCCCGTGAACGGACAGGCTCCGTGGAGGCGGTGGTTTGACCCCAGAACAGATTCGACACGCCCTGGTGCAGCGTTTGGAAAGCCTGCAACGGTCTGGTGTGCAGCAGATTCCGCGGCGCTCCCGCGCCGTCCCGCTCCCCGCGGGTGTCGCACCACTCGGGAACGGCCCAACGACCGACGCCGCCTCTTCCGGACCGCTCCACAGTCCCTCGTCGCGCTCGCGGTCCACACCGTCCATCGCGCCACCGCTGCCTGCGACTGCGCCGCTGCCTGCGACTGCGCCGCTGCCTGCGACTGCGCCGCCGCCTGTGGCTGCGCCGCCGCCTGTGGCTGCGCCGCCGCCTGTGGCTGCGCCGCTGCCTGTGGCTGCGACCGCGGCGTCCAACCCTCGCTCTTCAGTACCCTCCCTTTCACCCGTCGCCGCGCCGGCCGCTTCCTCGCCGGCCCCAGTTGCACCGGCTGCTGCCGCACCGGCCGCGGCGGGAGTGCCGCCGAGTCGGCTCGTTCCCGCCGCTTCCCCGCTTCCTGCCGCTCCGTTGGCTGCGGTTTCCCCGTTCACCCCAGGTTCACCCGAGATGGCTCCCCGGTCCGTTCCCGCAGCATCCGCCAGCGGCTCGAAAGCCGCCGCCGCTCCGCCGCCATCGCCGCGGTTGAACGCGACCGAGCGGCGCGTCGCTCTGGAAGTGATCAACGTCGAGGTGCGGAATTGCCAGCGTTGTGGCGAACTGGCCGCAAGCCGCACGCAGACGGTGTTCGGCGTGGGCAATCTCAACCCGCGCCTGTGTTTCTTTGGCGAAGCACCGGGAGCGGACGAAGATCGGCTAGGCATGCCGTTCGTCGGACGCGCCGGCCAGTTGCTCGACAAAATCATCGAAGCCATGGGCCTCAAACGCGACGACGTCTACATCCTCAATGTGCTCAAGTGTCGCCCGCCGAATAATCGCGTGCCGGCAGAGGACGAGGTGGAAAACTGCCGCGGATTTTTCGAACGGCAACTGGAAGTGCTGCAACCCGAGTTTATCTGTTGCCTGGGCGCGACGGCGGCCAAGACCCTGCTGCACTCCGGCTTTAGCCTCGGCAAGATGCGCGGACGCTTCTTCACGGTGGGCAATGCGCAGGCGCTCGTCACCTATCACCCCGCGTATCTGCTCCGCAACCCGGCCGCGAAAAAAGACACCTGGGAAGACATCCAGATGCTCATGCGCGCGATGGGACTGCCGACGAAGTAGGGACGCTCGTCGAGTTGCCTCGCCTACCCGTCCCCGTTAGATCAAATCCGGAATCGGCGGATGATCGGTAAGCCGCGACACGGTGCCGAAGGCCGGAGCCAAACGCAGTTGGCCATGATTCAGGAGCGACTGCAGGATCGTCGCGATCAAATGACGCGGCCCGATCGGCTCGGCAATCGGTTCGCCGCCATCGCGAGTCGATTGGCCAATCACTTGCCCGCCCCGCAGTCCGCCGCCGTAGAGCAGTAGCGGCGCGAGCTTGCCCCAGTGATCGCGGCCGCCGTTTTTGTTGAGCCGCGGGGTTCTTCCCATCTCACCAGTCGCGACGAGCAAGATCTTGTCGGCCAGCCCGCGGGATTCAATATCTTCGATGAACGCCGCCACAGCATGGTCGAAGCTCGGCCCGACCGCTTCCATGCCATCGACCATGTTGAGATTGTTGCCGTCGGCGTGCATATCCCACACGCCATCGTATCCGGCGTGAATCGTCACGAAACCGCAACCCGCCTCGCATAAACGACGGGCCATCAGCAGTTGTTTTCCGATCGCCTTGGCGTGCCCGGTGTACATCCCCGCTCGGCCCCGCGCCGCCTTGCTCCAACCGTCTGGCCGCGTGTACGCGGCCGTGTCATACCGCGCCACGACGCGGGGATCCTCCTTCGACAGATCGAGCGCGTCGGCCACTCCGCCACTCAGCAGCACCTGGTACGCTTGCCGCTGCAAATGATTCAGCATCTTGAATTCCGGCGACTGCTCGAGCGCCCGATTGAGCGTGTCCAGTTGGGCGGCCAACTCCGTTCGCGCCGTCAAGGTGTTCTTGGGCAGGCTGAGTCGCATGTCTTTTTGCAACTGCCCGTCGGCGCCAGGAATGAACGGCGCGTAAACGCTGCCCAGACCGCCCGTCGCCGCGATGTCGCCGCGAGCTCGACCTTTGAGCACGTCCTTGCACACCGCGTCGGGGAAGATCACCGTGTTCGTCGGCATTCCGGAATCGGATCGAGTGGCTCCGGCGACGCGGGAATACAAGGAACCGATGTTCGCGTTCAGCGAATCAGGACCGACGATCGGCTGGATGTTATGGCCGCCATTGTTCGTCTGGAAGGACCGCACCAACGTCAGACGATCAGCAAGCCGCGCCAGGCGGCTCATGGTGTCGCCGAAATGAACGCCGGGCAATTTGGTTTCGATGACGCCGCGAACTGTCCGCACTCCGTCCGGCGCATTGGGCTTCGGGTCAAAAGTCTCGAACTGGCTCGGCCCGCCTTGCTGGAACAAAAACACAACCGACCGGCCGGTTCGCAACAGCGACTCGGATTCCGGTGACGCGGCGAGCCGACCGGCCAGGCAATCGACGGCCAAACCCGCGAGCCCAAGCGACCCCAGCGTCAAAAAATCGCGCCGCCGGATTCCACGGCCTCGTGTGATTCGCAGCATGATGCTTCCCCCGCCTTCGCGCTCGCCCAAATTGGCCATTCCGATAACAGGCCCCGTCAGGCCGACGGCCTCACGAGTTCGCCTAGTCTAAGTTTCGGCGATCAACGCATCAACATTGACCAACGTTTTCCTGGAGCCGCAAATTGCCGGCGAAACGGGCGTCGGCGCGGTCGCCCGCGAATCGCCCCGCAGTCCGGGATCCGCCGCTCGCTTTGGTCCGATGATGCAGCCCTGCTGTCGCGGCTGTCCTCCGCGCGGCGCGGGTCGACCGGAACGAGATCCGCGTGGCCCACGTCCTCGTTCCTATTTGTAAAACTCCGGCTTGCGTGGCACGATCTTCAGCCGGGCATAGGCGAACCCGCTGTCGGGCGGATCGTAGGGTCCGACGATATCCATACGCGAGTTTTCGGTGATGTCGGTTTCCATCTGAAGGCACCAGTAGGCCGCGTTGACTGTCATGCGACGCAATCCATCGCTCTGGAAATCCTGCGCGCTGCCCATCGTCACATGGAAGACACGCGCGGTCTTGCCGGTGTTGCCAGTCCAATGCTTGACCCAGGCGACGGGCAGTGGAATCAGTTTCTCGTTGACCGCGTCGTCGGGCTTCCGTCCCACAAGCGGTTGGCCATCCACCAGCGGCAAGCAACCGTCGGGCAGACTGCCGCCTTCCTTGTACGTGCGATAGACGTCCGAGGTGCCCCAGATGTCCCGAACACCCCGGAGAACAGGGTGGCTTTTGTTCTGCTCGACAATCATGCCGCGAGTGGAATCTTGCTGCCAACGACCATGGTGGTTTCGGAAGGAGCCGCCGAGCACCGCTTCCCCGAAATCGATCCGTTTGCCATTCAACTGGTAGTCGAAACCAATAAAACCGTGGTTCGCGGTGCGGATGCCGATGATCGGCTTGCCCGAATCCAGATAGCGATAAATGTGCTTGAGCTGCTCCGGCGGCAGGGTGATCAGCCGGCTGAATAGAATGACAAGATCACATTTTTCCAGGTGTTCAAGCCCGGGAATGTTGTGAGTGATCGCCTTGTCTTCCCAGCGAATCTTCTGAGTCGGATCAACGTCGTTGTTTTGGTTCAGGCTGAACAACACGGTGGTGTGAAAGCCATGGTGCTTCGCCAGCAGCCGCGCCAGCATCGGCATTGAATACTCGCTGCGGTACTCCTGATCCGCCGCAATCAGTACAACATGCTTGCCCTTGCCCGGCCCCGTTTCTCCGCGATACGTGAGCCACAACGGACTCTCGGGAACGGGATGCGCGGCGACACCCGTGCTACCTGGATTCGTAGCGCCCCCCGCATTCGCTCCGCTGACCACGTTGGCACTCGGCGTGGTCGCCGCACTCGTCGAACCGCCTGGATGGGCAGTCTTAGCGCTCTCGGCCGGTGTCGCCGGGATCTCGTTGACAGTGTAAAAGGCGTTCCGATGCAATAACGGTTCCTGGTCGCTCGACCGCAGACCGGCGAGGTTGAATTCATAGACGAATCCACGTTGGAGATTCTCCAATGAAATCTTGGCGGACATGCGATCCGCGGCGAGCATCACTCGTTTCACGGCAGGCTTGTGCTGTTCGATCTCCGGGCCGCCATAGCCTCCGTGATAGGGATGCGTGAAAGCGGACACGGCGTAGGTTTCGGGCGAGCCGCCCGATGCCGGCTCAACGGCTTTGGTAAAGGCCAGTTTGAACCCATCGGGTTCGATCGTGATACGTTGGATCTCGAATGGCATGCGGCCGCTCCATTCGACACGTTCCAGGGCGAACGATTTGATTCCGCGGACGGGCCAGCCGCGGTTGGTGCCCCCGCATAACAGCTTTCCACCTGGTGTGAATTCGACATTGAGGATGCCAGTCGCGAGCCCTTCGCGAAATGGATAGCATGCCCCCTGCCATACGCCGTTGACCTGCTCGGTGGTTGCGCGCATCAGAATGGACTGCGTATAGTCGCCGAGAAACAGTTGATTCTCGAACGGGCCGAACTTGCCTTGCGTTCGATTCACGTTGAATCCGGTGATCGAGCGTCCCATGCGGATGTAGGGGAAAACCACCGCATAAGGTACCAACTGTTTGACTCGATTCTTTTCCGTAACAATGCGATTGCCCGACATCGGCATTTCCGGTTTTGGACCGAGCTCAGGCGAGTACGGATACCAATGAAAACTGGCGGGATGGCCATGAAAACTTGAGGGAGACACGGCCTTTAGGCTGCAAGAACAGTTCCATGGTCCCTGGCTTTCGATGTAAAACAGCGCGCCGTGCTCATCGAAGCCGATGCCGCCAGGGCTCCGGAGACCGCTCGCGAAGGCGGTCGTCTTGCCGTCCGGCGCGACCTTCATGATGAACCCGCGATTCCACGCATGCGAATAGTATGACTCGGACAGGCCGAGGGCGACGAATTGATTGCCTTCAGCATCGGGCTTCGAGCCGAAGGCGTACTCGTGATAGTTCGCGTAGCCCCATGCGTCCGAAATCGTCTCGAACCGATCGGCGACTCCATCGCCGTTCGCATCGCTCACTCGGGTCAGTTCGCAGCTCTGCGTCACGCGAAACGCGTTGTCCTTCCATGTCAGTCCGAAGATTTCATCCAGTCCGGAAGCAAAGCGATGGAAGGAGGGAACCGGCTTTGGGTCGTCGACGCCCTGGATGATAAAGATCTCGCCATGCCGAGTGCCAACGGCAATACGTTGATCCGGCAAGACGGCGAACGCCCCAGCCTCGATGACGGTATCTTTGGGCAACGGAATACTTACGATGGGGTAGTATTCCCGCTCCCGCTCCTCGGTGCCCCAACGCTCGCCGACCTCCTCGGCGATGACGGTTCGAGCGGCTTGGGCAAACCCCAACGCGGCCATCGCCATCGCCATCGCCATGGCCATAGCCAGCAGCCAAACGATATTCGCCGGTCGGCAGGCGGCGAACCATCCTAGTGTCGTGCCATTGGCAACTGGTCGGCGTCCCGCCAGCGAACCGCTCGAGGCTGCGTTGCCGCAAGGCGGACCAACTGGGCCACAAATCGCTTTATCGTGCGAGCGGTTCATAGAGTAACTCCAGCGAGGATTCGCCCTGGGGAAGCGGTAGACGTACGAGCACTTCGGACCGCTTGGAATCGCCCGGCAGCGTTCTTATGCGGATTTCCCGGTCAGGGATCGTCAAGCGAAGCCGGCCACTGCGAAACACGCGCTCGGACTCGCGCGTGATTTCTCCCGCGAGCGCCCGGAACCAGAGCGTTTGCGGTGTTGGCGACTTAAATCGCAACTGGCGTTGGAGCTGTCGTTGACCGTCGCTGCCAGCCGCGACCGACCGGTCTTCGATCTCGACCGAGCCGCTACGGTATTGAAAGGTCGGAATGGCGGACTCGCCAAGGTAATAGCCGCGGAATTGATATCCGACGTTTTTCGGATAGAGCGGGTTGGGGTTTGCCTTCGCCTCTTGAGTCATCACAGGTAACAGGGGCCAAGCAGCGTTCTCGTCCGCGATTTCCGCGAACGAAACGTCTTGGGCCAGCATGATAGGCTCGCTCATCGGATTGAAGTTTCCCGAACCCTGGCCGCTCCAATTCACTTGGATGAAATCGCCTTGCCAAATCGCGGACAGTGTGCCTGTTTCCGCATTGAAGGCGTAATGAAGACGTTCGGGCAGGCCGACGGCGATCCCGCGATAGCCCGCGACGCGGCTGCGACCACGATGGATCTTGGCCGAGTTGTCGACCGTCAGCCTGGTGCCGATATCGCGAATCCCGGAGGGATCGGCGGCCGAAGTCCCGAGCGACAGGTAATACCAAATCGCCTCGATCTGCAGATCGGTGTTGCCATCCAGGATGGTCTTATGAGTCGCGACGCCGTCGGGCCATGCGGTCGGCATCACGGTTCGAGGCCGGAAGGCGCCCGGGTTGCGCACATAAGCGTTGAACCACGCCGATTGCAGCCGTGGAAAGCTGGTCAACAGATCGATACCCTGATTGGTTTGCGAGGCCTTGCCATTGAAATTGTGGCAGGCGACGCAGTTGAGTCCTTTATCCCCGAGCAATTCGCGGCCCGCGGGGCGAAGCAACTTTTCCCGTTCCCGTTCGCTCGCCACGCGACTTTCAGGAGCCGGGATCTTTAACTCGCGGCCCTGGAGGACGTCCAATCGACTCAAGAGCGCCGGCAAGTGATGCAGGTTGGCGTTGCCGTACTGGGGCATGCGGGTCGACATATAATGCCGAACGCTTTCACCATCAAAGAGCACCTTTTTCAGCCAAGTGGGCTGTAGCTTCGCGCCGATCAAGGTGAGCGGAGGCGGAATGCGGCCATCGTCGCCCAGTTTCAATTCGCTTCCTGCGAAATACGGATTATGGGCGTCATGCACGCCTCCGTAGTCGTTCCGCACATGGCAAGCGACACAGCGAAAGGCGGTCAGCGTTTTGGCGACCGTCACTTCATCCAAGTCGACAGCCGGCGTCTCTCGCAGCGCCCCCACGATCGCCTGAATTTGTGGGGCCTCGAGCGAGAAACGTGGACTCCGATCGCTCGTGGGCGACAAACAACCGCGAGTGAACTCGGTGATCTTCACCGGTGTGGCCGTAGGCATCGCCGCCATGCCGTTCATCGCATGGCATGCCACGCATCGTAGGGCTTGAAACTGCTTCTTGCCGGCCTCGGCGAGCACGGGATCGACGGTTAAAGCCGCTGGTAATGGCGATTCCTCGCCAATCAGGTAAGCGGCGATCGCGCGGGACTCGGCCGGAGTCAGTTTCATGTCCGGCATGCGACCCGAAACACGGACACTTAGAGGTTGAAAGAGAAACTCCGCGAGCGATGCAAGGCTGTACTTGGAGGCGACGTGTCCCAGTGACAGGGATATCGGCTTAATCTTCTTTTTCGCCGCTAGCAGGGGCGATTCGTCTTCGTCCGGCTCGAGGTCATTCCGCGCCGGCGATGGCTGGGCTTCCGGAGGCGGCTGTTTCGCGCCATGACAGGCAACGCAGCCGATGGCATGAAACAGCGATTGGCCCTGCTGCCGATCGACGGGGGTTGGCTTGGCCGCCGGTTCAAAACTTGTTTTCGACTGAGCGACCAGAAAGTGTGTGAGTGCTTCCGCGATTTCTTTTCGTTCGGCGTCCGATTTGCCGGCCAAGAGATCCGGCATGGTGGTGCCGGCATGCGTCTGGAGGGGATTGGCGAGATAGCGTCGCAAGTATTCGGGCGAAACACGCGCTCCGACGTGGCTCAAATCGGGCGCCGCTTTGTCCTCGAACGCTCCCCGGCGAATTCCGTCGTGGCAGGCGGCACAGCGAAACTCGGCCATGAGCACCGATCCGGCCGCCGCCTGGGCGAGCGGATGATGGCCGGGCAACGCCGGGTCGCCCACCTCCGCGGCCGGCGCGCTGGCCACGAACGTCCCAGCGAGTGCCCCTACGAGAATCGCGACGCATCCCTGGCGAATGAAACTTTGCATGCTCGTGTATTTCTAACGCTGCTGCTGGCACGGACCCGCGGGCGGTCCACACGAGCAGCGATGCTTTAAACCATCGCGGCTTGGCCAAGTAGTTTCCGCAGGGCGGTGAGGGCGATCTCGCCAAACTGCCTTGGCGGAACTTGCCACAACTGCGGATTCATGATCTCGACCGACACACAGCCTTCATAGCCGATCGCACGCAGGTGTTCGAGCACCGGACCGAGTGGAATGTCGCCATCTCCTGGCAGGATTCGATCGCTATCGCTGGCGAACTCGCGGGGCACGTCCGCTAGATCGCACAGTTGCACATGGAACAGGTTGTCCCGCGTCAGGTATCCCAAATCCTCGCCTTTGCTCGGTCCGACATAATAGTGAAACGCGTCGAAACAAAGACCGACGTGAGGGCTGCCGAGCTCGCCGACCAGCGCGGCGGCCGTTTGTAGATTGTTGCCAAAGGCGGATGATGCTTGGAATTCGAGCGCGATGCGCCGCCCTCGTTGCCCCGCCTCCTTCGCGATCTGGGCGAGCGACGCTTGGGCGCGGTCCAGGTCCTGCTGCGTCAACGGTCGCGGAATATCGCAGGCCACCACAAGCGTGCCGATGTCCAGTTCCCGGCAAAGCTCGAGCCTGCGAGCGAATAGCTCCCAGGCTTCGCGCCGCGATTCCCCCTGGCTGGTTAACAGCCCGCCCTGATAGCTGGCGACCGCCGCACGTACTCCGAGCCGTTCGAAGAGCCGTTTCACATCATCGACCGAATGGTTGCGAAGGTGGTTCTCCAGTTTGGTGAACCACAATTCCAACCATCGGCACTGGCCGGCTGCGTAGTCCTCAATGTCGGCCGCGAACGCCGCCGGCAACGAACAAACCTGGCTCAGTGTCGGCTTCATCCCCTCAACTCCTTTGATGACGGCGGTTCCGCTAGCTCATAGCTCTCCCGCCATCCCCTTATGCCACCGCATGAATCCACAACGGATAGCCAAATCCTGTGGCCATGACCGATCGCCAAAATGTTTCGGCCACAGCGTATCGCCATAACCTAGGGCCACAGCCTATCGACGTAACCTAGGGCCACAACCTATCGCCGTAACCTAGTGCCACAAACTTGGGCCACAACCTGGCACGGCTACCAGTTGGGGTAACCGTGCCTGCAACCGAGCATGCGAAGCGAGCCTGCCAACCGTTCATGGCAACCGTGCCTGCCAACACTGCATGACAACCGCGCACGAAAACAACCGATTCGAGGCTA
>CAIXSC010000264.1 GCA_903921945.1 uncultured Planctomycetaceae bacterium | reverse complement strand
CTCCGGCCGTGTGGGGCGAGCGGATCTTTCTGACCAGTGTGACGCCCGAGGGACAGTTGGTCGCGATGTGCGTCAGCACCGCGGGCAAGGAACTCTGGCGGAAGACGATCGCGGAAGGCAACAAGGACGTGCGGGGTGACGAAGGCAACTCGGCTTCCCCGTCGCCGGTGACGGACGGCGAGCATGTGTGGGTTTTGATGGGGAACGGCCAACTGGCCTGCTTCACCGTCGACGGCCAGGAAGTTTGGAAGTTCAACCTTCAAGAGCGGTATGGCAAGCTGAACATCGCTTTCGGCTTGACCGCTTCGCCGTTGCTGGATGGCGGCCGCCTGTATCTGCAACTAATCCATGGCGAAGGGAACCCGGCCACGCGCGAGGCGTGTGTCGTGGCGCTCGACAAGCTGACCGGCAAGGAGTTATGGAAACGCGACCGCGATAGCGACGCGAAGGCGGAATGCGAGCACAGCTACGCTTCACCCGTTCTCTACCGCGACGGCAAGGTGGAATACCTGCTCACGCACGGCGCCGACTTTGTGATCGCGCACAGCCTGGAAGACGGCCGCGAGCTTTGGCGGTGCGGCGAGCTGAATCCGAAGTCCAACTACAACCCAACGCTGCGGTTCGTCGCGTCGCCTGTGGCGGTGCCCGGATTGATCGTGGTGCCGTCGGCGAAGAACGGGCCCGTCTTCGGAGTGAAGCCGGATGCGAAGGGCGATATCACGGCGGTCGCCGAGGCGTTTGCGTGGAAACGTCCGCTGAACACGCCCGACGTCCCCTCGCCGCTCGTTCATGAAGGGTTGGTCTATTTGTGCCGCGAGAACGGCAACTTGATCGTGATGGACGCGAAGACCGGCGAGCAGATTTACGAGAAGCGAACGGTCGCCGACCGCCACCGCGCGTCGCCTGTGTACGCTGACGGCAAGATTTATCTGACGGCTCGCAAGGGCATTGTCACGGTAGTCAAGGCGGGCCGGGAGTTTGAAATCCTCGCCTCGAATGAATTGGGCGAATCGATTTCGGCATCGCCCGCGATTTCCAACGGGCGAATCTACATCCGTTCCTTTGACGCTCTTTACGCCATCGGCAAATAGATCGTTACAAGATCTCGAAGATCGCTTCGACTTCCACCGCGGCGCCTGTCGGGAGATTCGCGAATCCCAGGGCGCTGCGGGCATGGAAGCCGTCGCCGTCTTTGCCGAACAGTTGGTGCAGCAGGTCCGAGCAACCGTTGACCACGAGGTGTTGCTCGGTGAATTCGAGCGTCGAATTGACGCAGCCCAGCACCTTGAGGACGCGGAGGCCGTCGAGCGTTCCGTGGGCGTCGTGGACGGATTGCAGGATCTTGACAGCGCAATCCCGCGCCGCCTGATAGCCCTGTTCGACCGTGACGTTGGCGCCCAGTTTGCCCTTCAGATCGCTGACATGCCCTGAGGTCATGAGCAGATTGCCAGTGCGCACGCACAAGTTGAGATAGCCTTTCTCCTTTTTCGGGAAGGCAATGCCCAGTTCCAACGCTTTCTGTTCCGCGCCCATCCGTTCAACTCCCGCTAGCTGGAAAAAGTGACCGCGGCGTCTCGGCGACGCGCGGGCGATCACGATAACGGCCGACGCCGCTTCCCGCAACTCGCGCTTCCCGCAACTCGCGCTTCCCGCAACTTGCGCTTCCCGCAACTTGCGCTTCCCGCAACTTGCGGATGTCGAGCCGCCGCTTCAAGGAGCAGGCATGGAGATCTTTTCCTTTCATCTCGCTCCAAGCGGCATCGCGGCGACTCTGGGCGCGCTTGCGCGTCCACCGCACGCAAGGACAACGAGCGGCCTGTTGCATGCCGAGTGCCTGGTACCGATGACACTGGGGCGTCCCATCGCGTTGCCGACGCGCTACCATCCACGGCAACTTGCCATGTTCGCGCGGTGGGAGCGAGAGACGGCGCTCGATGAATTCCTGGCCGGTTCGAAGTTGGGAAGGGTATTGGCGGCGGGCTGGCATGTCCGGATGGAGTTTCTGCGTCGTTGGGGGCACATCTCCGAACTCGCCGGGCTTCCGGCTCGTGCGCTCGAGCATGACGAACGGTTGCCGGTTGTCGCCGTCACACTGGCGCGCTTGAAGCTTACGCAGGCGTTTCGGTTCATTCGCTGGGGCAAGCCGGTCGAGGAGCAAGTCCGGGACGATCCGGCGACCACGATCGCGTTGGCGGCGATGCGCCCACTGGGCACCTTATCGACGTTTAGCATTTGGAGGAGCCAACGGGCGCTGGCCGATATGGTCCAAGGACGCTCGGAAGGGCCGCTGGCGAAGCGGCATGTGAACGCCATGCGGGAACGCGACCGCAAGGATTTTCACCATGAGTTCACGACGATGCGATTTCGCCCACTTTCCGAACACGGAGCCTGGCAGGGCCAAAGCCGTTTCTTGCCATGAGAAAGTGTATGCGTTGTGACTCCACTGAAACCGTGGTGGTGGAACCGCTCTCGTAACCACCCCAATCTCCAGCGGTTGGGCACTAGCTTTCCCAGCGTCATCCCGCCAACTTAGAATGGTGACATGGAAAACGTCATCCGCAATGTGAAGGATATTGGCACGGCTGATCGTCAGGCGCTCGAGCACGTAATCGGGCAAAGATTGTCGGAGAATCAACAGATCGTCATCAAAGTCCTCAATCTCGACGTCGCTCCGTCGTCAAAGCCCAGCGGGCCCCTGGCCGAGGAGATTCCGCCGTGGTGGAAGATCTATGACGGGTTGGATGAAGCGGAAGTGGATCGCCTCGACCAAGCGATCCAGCAGCGAGCCAATGTCACCCGCCAAACTGATTAGCCTATGGAACTCGCGTCCGCCGCTCGCGACTTGACTTGCGGGTAGTGAACACGATCGCAAGGCGGTGGTTACTCGATCATCGTCGCCGCATCG
>CAIXSC010000263.1 GCA_903921945.1 uncultured Planctomycetaceae bacterium | reverse complement strand
CGCAGGTGATCGGCCTGCCGATCGTGGCGGCCAGCGTGCCCTACCTGGAATGGCTCGTTGCGGAAACCGAGCATCCGTCGGGGTGACGGGGTGCCGCACGCGGATTCGCAAGTCGCACTGGGCCGCGTTTTTCGCTTTCCGCTGAGCGTCACGCGTTGGCTGCAGGGATGCCGCTCGAAGCCGAGCCGCGAGCGGGCGTTGGACGGTTGCAAACCGGCCACGAGTTCCGTATTCTCTTTCACTTGGGCACCCGTGGCGCAATTGGATAGCGCATCGGTCTTCGGAACCGAGGGTTACAGGTTCGAATCCTGTCGGGTGTACTTTTTTCACTTTCTCGAACCAGGCGTGCTCTCGGGTTATCTCTGGGGGTAGGAATAGCGGGTATCCGGTATCGCAGGTTATCCGCAAGCCGTGGTGGTGGTTGCGTCGACTGACGCTGAAGACGGCGCTCTCTGTTTTCTCGCGGAGACCGACGAATCGGGTGGTTGCGTCCGTCTGTCCGAGAATTCGGTCGCGAACTCTCGCGCTCGCGGATCAGAACCCCCTTCTTGTTAATAACCCCGTTGGGTTCGGAACCTGAATGCAACTCATTTCGAACTGATGATTCGCTCAATCAGCCACTTTCGGCTGCGGGCGGCGGTGGTCTCGTTGGACAGCTCGGCGTACCGCCTCCGAAGTTCGCCGACGCTCATCCGTTCCAGCGCCGCCAGTTCTTTTCCAACATTCAACGTCATGCGAATCTCATGCAACTCGACTCGACCATAGAAACGAAAGACGCAGTAGCGCGAGCGTTGCACCGCTAGCAGGAACTTTGCTAAAGCCTGCTCGCCTCGAAAGAATTCCTGTTCTGGATTTGACATGGAGATTCAATCCCATGAAACAAACAATCACTCTCCTCACCGCCCTGCTGCTCGCGCCGCTGGCAGCGCTGAACGCCGACGACACGGCGAAGTTGACCGCCATCCTTGCGCTTGCGAGCGAGCGTGGCGGCGTGGTGACGATTCCGCCGGAGGACTATGAATTAGACGGCCAGACGCCGCTGAAACTGTCTTCGGGAATGACGGTCTCCGCCTTCGGGGCGCGGTTTCATCTTCCGAAGACTCTCGGCGACAAAGCGCGGGTCGTCTTGTTCTCGGGGGAGAATGTGAGTGATTTCCGCTGATTCGGCGGGCACTTCACAGGGAACGTCTTCGACAACACGAAAGCGGACAACTCGTGGGAGCCGAATGCGAACACGCGGGCGATTCTCATCACCACCACTTCTGGCGGGCGCACGGAGAATCTGACGTTTCGCGATATCACTTCGGACGGTCTCGCCGGCGTGGTCATCACGGTTTTGGGTGGGGGGAAGAAAGGCAACGAGCGCGAGGTGGAGACGTTTGCGCGCAACGTGACGGTGGAGAACTGCACGCTGGAGTGGAGCGGGAAATTCATGTGGGACTACGGCTATCTGTGGCAAATTACCGTCTGGCCCGAGGACTACAACGAGGCCGAGCGGGCGCTGGCGGCGAAGTATTTCCTCCACGACCTCGTGCGCGGCTGCCGCCTTAGCGCGCTCGGCGACACGATGCACATTCAGAAGAGCCACAGCATCGTCTTTGCCAACAATCACATCACCGGTTCGCGCGTGGGAGCATTTTTCCTCGCCGAGTATTGCAAGGATGCGACCATCACTGGCAATACTGTAGACGGCACCAACGGCTCGCGAGTCGTCAGCGTGGAGAAGTCGTGCGAGGACGTGACGATTGTCGGCAACACCTTCCGCAACGGCGGTCGCGGCTCGTGGATCAACCAACCTCGGAACTTCGTGCTCGCGGACAGCGGCGACAACGCGTCGCACGCCATCACTTTCGCCCCCGTCGGCGACACCATTCTCGTCACCGACAACATCTTCAGTGGCCCCGTGCGCGACATCCCACCCTCGACGGGCTGCGAGCGGGTGATGATTCGCGACAATGTCGGCCTCGAAGGCAACCGCTAGTTGATCACCAGTACGCATCCGGAAGAACCTCCATGAAAACAATTCTCAATCTCGTCATCGCCATGCTGCTCGCGCCGCTGGCTGCACTGCACGCCGACGAACACCTCATCGAGCCCGGCGACAATCCGCAGGACGTCATGGACCGCGCCGCGCCCGGGGATCGCATCGTTTTTCAGCCCGGCCTGCATCTGCATCACCCCGGCAAACATCGCGCGTTGCTTTATGTGGCCAAATCGGTCGAGATCGAGCTAAAGCAAGGTGCAACACTCAAGCTTGTGGACAACGCGACGAAGCTTGAGGCCGCGCCGGAGATCACGACCGACCAGGATGCAGGCAAGAAGCTCGACGACATGGAAGTGGGCGGCGCATTCGACCTCAGTAAGCCTTCCATCTTTACCATCGTGACGGACTCCGAAGGCAGTGACGGGCAGCCGGATACATTCGCCTGGGGCGTCTTTCACGGCGTGGACAATCCCCAAGGTAGCACGCGGCTCGCTGCTTCTGAGAGCAAGTTTGGCGAAACGCCGCACCGAGGGGTGCCCATCACCGGCGACTGGCACGTGCTGCAGCATGGAGTGAAAATTCGCTTCGGCAGCAAGACCGGGCACAACAAAGGGAGCCGCTGGTTCATCACCTATGATGGCCCCGAAGCCTATGGCATCCGTATCGGGCACGGACGGCAGGCGGATTACATCGCGAATGTCCGCATCATCGGCAAAGGCACCATCGACATGAACGCCACGCACAACGTGCAGCCCGGTTTTCTCGTGAAGAACATCAATGCCTGCGTGCTCATCCACGGGCGAGTTCGCGACGTAGTCGTTGAGGGCATCACGATGACGGACACAAACCGCTCGGTGATGTGCTACGGCGAGCACAGCGGACGCTTCCTCCCCGGCGGTGGCGTGACGCCGGGCGAGTCTTTCGACGCGGAGAACATCACCATTCAGCACACTCGTACCTTGAATCCGAACGGTGCGGCTTACCTACTCGGTCATCCGTCATTCCGCGGGCAACTGCGCAACGTGAAGTGCAACCACAACTACATGGAGACCGCGGTGACAGCCATTGAGCCGAACTTCAATCTCGATGGCTATGAAGTGATCGGAAACATCATCAAAAGCGGCGGCAACGCGATCCACTGCTGGCGCCACTCGAAGAACGGCGTCATCGCCGACAACCTCCGCATCCACGACAACACGGGCAAGCCTGTCGTGGTCCTCGGGGCACCAAGAGGCTGGGCACAGCCGCAGCCGCCCATGATGAAGAACAACCGCAATCATTTGGGGGAGTCCGCATTCAAATGAGACTCACCCTCGCACTCCTCACCGCCGTACTGTTTGCGCCGCTTGTCGGGCTTCACGCAGCCGATGCTCTGGCAGCCGGGAAACCGCGACGTACCGAACGAGGCGTACCTAGACCATGAGTCGGCCAGTCTCGCCATCAACGAGTTGCGAGCACTGGCGAAGAAGCCGGAGCCGTTTTTCCTCGCGCTGGTTTTTTTCAAGCCGCACACGCCCTACAAGATTCCGAAACGCTACTGGAACCTCGATCGCCGCGAGGATATCCCGGTGATAGAGCCCGCCGCCGGCCAAAGAACGTGCCGGACATCGCCTTTCACGCGAACCACGAAGTCCTAGGTGAGTCGAACAGCCTTAACAGCAACCCAGGAACCCTAGCAATCACCACGGAACTGAAAGCATGAATCGTGTTTTTCCCCTGCTGATGCTATTCGCCGTGCAGGCTCAGGCGGCGAGTTGGCCGCTCAACGACTGGAGCACGATTCTCTGCGCCGCACAGCTGACCGCTGGAAGATGGCATCTCGCGACGTTGGTGGCTGATGCCCAGAAGGCGTTGCTCTACTTGAATGGGAAGCTCGTGGGTGAAGTGAGGCTGGCATCGCCCATCACGGCGACGGCGGCTCCGATCACGCTCGGCGGAATCTGGGATGCGGGTGCGGTGCGGCAGGCGTTTTATGGCGCGGTGGACGAGTTCTCGTTCCAGTCGCGAGCACTGAGCGCGACAGAGATCGCCGCGAGTTATCAGCCAATCTCGGTCACTCATGACGTACCAAAACTCGCGCTCGGACTGCCGCTGTGGGACGCCACGAAGACGCTTCCCAAAGCGGCCGATCTACCGCACGTGGCCGGCGCGAAGTTCTATGTTCTCAAGAGGCAACGGCCTGATGACGACGGTTGTAATATTACGCTCGGTGTTGGTCTCGTATGGCACAAGGGCAAGCTGTACGCGTCGTACGGCTTCAACAAAGGCAACGAGAATACTGTCACGGAGGAAGCTCATGTGCGAGTCAGCGACGAGGATCACGGTCGCACCTGGACGCCGGCGGCCGCGTCCAACCTGCCGATGGCGACCAGCAAGCCCTACGCGGGAACCTTGAGCAACGGCCAGCGCTATCTCGTCCGCACCACCACGGCGAACACGGGCGGCGGCCGCTCGCCTCTGACCATCGACATGAGCAAACCGGGCGAATCCGTTTTCAGCAAAGTCTTCCTCATCCGCACCTCGGAGTTCGAGGGCACTCCCGGCGTCTCCCGGCCGAACATCGACTTCAGCTACCCCTACGCCGTCGAACACGAGGGCCAGCTCTAAATCGGCTACACGCACAAAAGCCACGCCGCGAACGAACTCGCCGTGATTCCCGTAAGTAGTTTGGAGATCACACCATGAAATACACTCTCGCATTCCTCACCGCCCTGCTGCTCGCGCCGCTGGCAGCGCTGCACGCGGCCGATACCCCGAAGCAAAAGCCCAACGTCGTCCTGTTCCTCGTCGATGACATGGGCTGGATGGACTGCGGCGCCTACGGCTCGCGGTATTACAGGACGCCGCACATGGACGCCTTCGCGAAGCAGGCCATGCGCTTCACCGACGCCTACGCGATGCCGCTATGTTCGCCCACACGAGCTTCGATCCTCAGTGGGCAATATACGTCTCGACATGGTGTCACCACTGCCGCTGGGCATACCCAGCCGGTGCGGGCCGCCTTGCAGAAACAGGCGAGCCCCGACTCGCCCCTGCTGATGCCCGAGAGCGGCAGCTACCTTGATCCTGAACAATACACGCTGGCCGAAGCCTTGCGCGATGCTGGCTACAGGACCGCCCACATCGGCAAGTGGCACCTCGGACTGACCCAGCCGCATTGGCCGGAAGCCCAGGGATTTGATGTCACCTTCCACTGCCATCCCGATCCTGGGCCTCCCGGCGGTTATTTTTCGCCCTATGGCGTTTTGCGACCAGGATCGGCACGGCCCAAGGACAAGACCACGAAGTACGTGGTCGGCAATATCACCGACGGTCCGAACGGCGAATACATCGTGGACCGACAGGCGGCCGAGGCGGAACAATTCATCGACGCCAATCAGGACCGCCCCTTTTTCCTCAACCTCTGGTGCTACGGTGTCCATGGTCCCTGGGGGCACAAGCCGGAATACACAGCGGAATTCGCCCGGACCCCCGATCCCCGCGGCACGCAGGGCAATCCCATCATGGCCTCCATGCTCCGCAGCGTGGACGAGTGCTTCGGGCGCATCTTGGCCAAGCTCGACGCCCTCGGTCTGGCGGAGAACACCATCGTCATCTTCACCTCCGACAACGGCGGCAACGTTCACAGCAACAGCGGCGAGGACACCAAGGCTCAGAAACGCAAGGCGGATGCCCCAATGCTGTTGGAATGGCGCAACTGGGCGGGCGACAAGCCGCCGACCAACAACTCTCCGCTCCGCAGCGGCAAAGGCAGACTGTATGAGGGCGGCACACGCGTGCCGCTGATGGTGCGCTGGCCCGGCAAGATCGCCCCCGCCGCCACCAGCGATGCCATCGTGGGCTGCTACGACATCTATCCCACCGTGTTGAACCTGGTCGGCCTCCCGTTTCCTCCGCAGCAGCAGATCGACGGCGTTTCCTTCGCGCCCGTGTTGCGGGGCACCGGAACCTTGCAGCGCGATGCCTATTTCATCTGGTTCCCACACCTGGTTCCGGGCGTCAGCGTCCGCCAGGGTGACTGGAAATTGATCCGCCGGTTCACCGAGCGTCCCGGCGATTACGAGGGCGTGCATGAACTCTTCAACCTCAAGGACGATCTTGGCGAAACGAAGAACCTCGCCGCGCAGATGCCGGAGAAAGTGAAAACGCTCGATGCCTTGATCGATGACTTTATCCGCGACACCGGGGCGCTCTACCCGCAGGCCAATCCCGCCTACAAACCGCAGGCCGCAAAGCCGCGATCGGCCGGACCCAAGCCGGGCACTGATCCGGCTGCCGGCCTCGTCCCGAAGTTCTGCAAGCTCTCGATCGCCAATGGGACGGCGCGCGTCGAATCTGATGGCCGCACGCCGTTCCTCGGCACCGCGCAAGTCCAAGCCGCCGGTCTCTTCACATTGAAATTGCGTGCCCGCAGCGCCTCGGGAGGTCCGGGCAAAGTGCAATGGACGACCAAAGACCAGACCGAGTTTCCCAAGACCGGTCAGACCGTGGAGTTTACTCTCCCCGCCGGTGCTGATTGGCAGGACATCACCGTGGACATTCCCCTGACCGGCGAGTTGCGCATCATCCGTCTCTATCTCCCCGCTGACAAATCACCGGTCGAGATCGCTTCGATCCACTACACCGGCCAGACCGGCACGCTGAAAGCCTGGAACTTCACCTCCAAGCAGCCATGAAACACAACTCCACGATGAAACGCATTCTCGCACTCCTTACGGTCTTGCTCCTGACATCGCTGGCTGCGTTGCACGCCGCCGATGAGTTAATGGCCAAAACGAACCCCGATCAGTCCGCAGGTATTGCCCCCGACGATGGACCATCCGCGAGAACTGGCGTAGCGGCACGAGCCTCATGATGTTCAGCCGCGACGAGGGCAAAACGTGGAGCGAACCTGTGGACACGCCGTGGGGCCTCAGCGGAGATCGACCACATGGGCTACAACGTCATCGACGGTAAGGTGCACATCCACGACCTGTACGCGACGATGCTACACTTGCTGGGCATCGACCACGCGAAGCTGACCTGGAACCAAGTAGGCCGCGACTTCCGTCTCACCAACGTTCATGGCTCGGTCGTGAAGGAGATTCTGGCGTGAAGGGGTTGTTCGGTTCCATGTTGGTGCTCTTTCCATTCGTGGCCAGCGCGGGGGAGCTGCCCAACACAGCTTCGTCGCTGCTCAGGCAAGCGTGTTTTGGATGTCATGACAAAGCGACCAGCGAAGGTGGACTGGACCTCACGGCGTTGTCCTTTGATCTGAACAACCGAGAGGTGCGCGAGCGCTGGGTGCGGATTCATGACCGCATCGAGAAAGGAGAGATGCCTCCGCAGTCGAATGATCTGCCCAAGGACTCGCGAACGTCATTGTTGAAGTCGCTTCAGGGAGCGATTCACAACGCGGACTTGGCCGACATCAGGGCCATTGGTCGCGGACCGATGCGGCGACTCAATCGGGAAGAGTTCGAGCAGAACCTGCGCGATGTGCTGAAGTTGCCGCAGTTGGATATTCGCGACATGCTCCCCGAAGACCGCGAAGGGCATCGCTTCAATAAAACGTCAGAAACGCTCGACATGTCGCGCGTGCAGTTGGCGGCCTATCTCGATGCGGCGGACGCTGCCTTGCGCCAGGCGATGGCGATTGGCCCCAAGCCTCCAGCCACAAGGTTTCGAGCCCTCGCGATCAACTTGTTCCCGGAACGATCGACGTTTGGCGAACGTGAGGCGATGTTCTTCGCCAAGGACAACAAGGCCATCAATGGCAAGCAGCTCGATGAGTTTAAGGACGATCCAGCGGTAGAACTCGCGCTGTTCCGATCTGCCCACTGGCCGTATTACGGATATCCGCGCGGGTTCGTCGCCAAGCTATCGGGCGAGTATCGCGTACGCTTCTCGGCCCGTGCCGTGTTGCAGTTGCCGGACTACGAACTCAAGCCCGCCACTCAACCGGTCCCGATGACGTTTCGAGCCCGCAAGCCATCCGGACCGGACGTTTCGGGCGACGTCCGCGCGACGGGCGGCATAATCGATATTCAGCCTGAAGTTGCGACCTACGAGACGACAGTCCGGCTCCGGGAACGCGAGACCTTCGAATACAGCCTGCTCGGTCTTCCCGTCCCGCTGGCTCGCAACGTTAATGGCGGCCCACCGACCTATCGCTATCCGCCATTCCCCGCGGAAGGCCAGCCGGGTGTCGCGTTCCAGTGGTTGGAAGTGGAAGGCCCCATCACGTCAGACGAATGGCCGCCGCCATCACATCGCCTGCTGTTTGATGAACAGAGCGGGATAGGCTTCCAGCCTATCAACAAGCCAGCCGCGGACATACCAAAGGCAGACAGGCTGGAAGCCGATCGTAGCGCTGCCAGTCGGCTGCTCCGACGTTTTGTCAACTTTGCGGCGCGGGAACCTGTACCGGAAGAGGCGATTCAGAAATTCGAACGGCTGGTCCAGGCTCGTCTGGCGGCGCAGGAGCCATTCGTCGACGCCGTGCTGGCGGGCTACAAGGCCTTCTTGTGTTCGAGCCACTTTCTCTATCTGCGCGAACCCGAGCGGTCCGACGATCACTACGCCATCGCTTCGCGGTTGTCGCACTTCCTCATCAACTCGCGCCCCGATACCGAGTTGCTGGAATTGGCTCGTACCCAGCAGCTTTCCAACGCAGAAGTTCTTCGACGCGAGACCGACCGCCTGGTCGCCAGCCCCGGCTTCGAGCGGTTCATCCGCAGTTTCACCGACTACTGGCTGAGCCTTCGGCACATTCGACGCGATGAGCCGGATATCCGCCTCTATCCCGAGTACCGCTTTGATGATTACCTCGTCGAGTCGATGGAGATGGAGACGCGAGTCTTTGTCACGGCCACGATCCGCGAGAATCTGCCATCTCGAGTACTCGTCGCTGCCGACTTCGCGTTCGTCAACGATCGACTCGCCCGGCACTATGGACTGCCGGGCGCAATGAACATCACCGGCTCAGCCATGCGCCAGATCGCGCTCCCCCCGGACAGTCCGTTCGGCGGCCTGTTGACTCAGGCGGCCATCCTGAAGGTCACGGCGAACGGGACATCCACTTCACCCGTGGTTCGCGGTGCCTGGATCATGGAACGGCTGATCGGCGAGCCACCACCGCCACCACCAGCCAGCGTGCCTGCCGTCGAACCCGACATTCGAGGAGCCAAGACAATTCGCGAGTTACTCGTCCAGCACACGAAATCGGCGAGCTGCGCGGGATGTCACGCGCGGTTCGATCCGGTCGGTCTCGCCTTGGAGAATTTCGACATCTTCGGAGGTTGGCGGACGCGGTATCGCGGTGTCGAGCAAGGTGAGCGGATCACGGGCATCGACCGCGCGGGACACGATTATGTTTACACGCTCGCCGAACCTGTTGATGCGGCAGGACAACTACGGGATGGTCGCCGTTTCCAGAACATCCGCGAACTGAAAGCCATCCTCGCCGCCAATCCCCGCCAGTTGGCGCGGAATCTGTTGCACCAATTCACGCTCTACGCGACCGGCACCCCCGTGCGATTCGCCGACCGCGTCGATATCGAGGCGATGCTCGATGGATGCGCCGCTGACGGCTACCGCGTGCGAAATCTGTTGCATGCTTTTGTGCAGAGCCGGATTTTCCTCGGATCGGAGCAGCCTCGTGATTGACCAACGACTTCATCGTCGCCGTTTTCTGGCCGGGGCGGGCGTGATGCTTGCCCTGCCGCTGCTCGATTCATTGTCGCCGAAATCGGTTCGAACTGCGGAGTCGGCAACCCCCCGACGCATGTTGCTGATCTCGAACAATCTTGGTGTGCTGCCGAAACCATTCTTTCCGCAGACATCTGGGCGCGACTACGAGCTTTCTCCCTACCTCGCGCCGCTGGCTGCATTCCGCAACGATTTCACGGTTTTCAGCGGCCTCTCGCATCCCGGTGTCGTTGGCGGGCACAGCACCGAGAACTGTTTCCTCACTGCGGCGCGTGGACCGACCAAGAGCGGCTTTCGCAATCAGATTTCGCTCGATCAGTTCGCCGCCGAGAAGCTCGGTCCGGTCACGCGTTTTCCCACACTCAACCTGGGTGTGAACATCGACAAGGCGAATCGCAGCCTGGCCTGGACACGCGACGGAGTGCTGCTGCCAGCGGAAGACAAAGCCTCCGCTCTGTTCCAGAAGATGTTCGTGCAAGGGGATGCCGCCGCGGTTCAAACGCAACTCAAGAAGCTGGAAGAGCGCGGCAGCATTCTCGACACGTTGCTGGATGACACAAGGCGGGTACGCGAGAGACTCGGCCGCGACGATCAATCGCGGCTCGATCAGTACCTGACCTCCGTCCGCGAGATCGAACAGCGATTGCACACGGCGCGCGAGTGGGAACTGCGGCCCAAGCCGACAACAACTCACACGCCGCCAACTGATATCCAGGATCAGAAGTTGTTTTTCGAGAAGTTCGACCTGATGCTGTCGATGGCGCAGCTCGCTTTGGAGTCGGACTCCACCCGCATCGTGACGCTGATGGTGGATGCCTTCGCAACGCCATCGTTCAAACTGGGCGACAACGAGAACTCAACGACCGGTTACCACGACCTGAGTCATCACGGCCAGGCCGCGGACAAGGTGCGGCAACTCGAGGAAGCCGACCGCCGACAAATGGCTCTGCTGAAGATGCTTTTGGAGAATCTCGCCGAGAAGCGGGAAGGAGAAGCACGTTTGCTCGACCACACGATGGTTCTCTTTGGCAGCAACATGGGCGACGCGAACACGCACGACAACTCCAACCTGCCCATCCTGCTGGCTGGTGGCGGTCTGAAGCACGGCCAGCATCTCGCCTTCTCGCACGACAACAATCGGCCGCTCTGCAATCTCTTCGTCACCATGTTGCAGAACATGGGACTGGAGACGGATGCCTTTGGTTCGAGCACCGGAACTCTCAACGAAACCGCTAGGTAAGATCCACCATGAAAGCCACACTTTCCTTTCTGTCTCCCTGTGATCGCACCAAGCAGAAAACTGACGCGGGACGTTGGGTTCGGGCGGGATATGTCTTCGTGGCACAGGACTGTCGTGGCACGCGAGCCTCAGAAGGCGTGCTGGCACTCACTACAATTACTCCCGCCGAGATCGTGAAACGCCACAGCTTTGTGGCCAGCCGCATCGCTCGCATCGCCACGGGCGAAGCGGCCAAGGAACTGAAGAAGGCCATCGCGGAAAACAAAGCCAACAAGAAGTCGTCGAAGTAGATGAATCATCATGAGACTCCTCGCGCCCATACTGCTTCTCCTGTCGCTTCTGTTGAATATGTCAACTGCGGACGCTGCGGATCCCGCAGTGCCTCCGCGTGTCACGGCGTTCGTTCAGTCCTATTGCATCAACTGTCATGGACCGAAGAAGCAACAGGGTGACTTTCGTGTGGATCAATTGAAGGTCTCCGCGAACGCTGCCGATGCGGAAAACTGGCAGCTCGTGCTCGATAACTTGCAACTCGGCGAGATGCCGCCGAAGGACGCCAAGCAGCCGCAGCCCGGCGAGGTGGAGCAAGTCACCGGTTGGATTCAGAGCGAGATCTCCCGTGCCGCTTCGGTGCTGAAAGGGACCGGCGGCGAAGTCGTGCTGCGGCGGCTCAACCGTGTGGAATATGCGAACACGATCGCTGACCTCTTCGACGTGCATGGAGACTTCACGGCGGGGTTTCCCGAGGACCTGCGGGAGCACGGATTTGACAACAACGGCGGCGCGTTGATGCTCTCATCCGCTCAGATGCAGGAATACATGAAGGCTGCCGATTTCATCCTGGCCCGCGCGATCGCGCCGGCCAAGCGGCCCGAGACGGTGAGCAAGACCCTCACTTTGCATGACGGCAATCGCAGAGCCATCGAACTCACCCGCAAGAATCTCGCTGATCGGCTGGCGAAGTTCGACAATCTGACTCCGCAGGAAAAAGCCAACACTCGCAAGATGGAAGAGGCCGCCAAAGCGAACCCGGACTCCCACGGCTATCGCTTTCCGGTGCTGGAAGACGGCGAGCTGCGACTGCCCAAGCCGACCGACGGTCCGCATCTCGATGCCGTCATGACCGTCCAAAACTATTTCAGCGGCGAGCCCCAACTCGGCCTTCCCGCAGGGCGCGGCTGGTATCGGGTGAAAGCGGTGGCCTATGCGCTGAAGAATGACGGCAAGCCCGCGCGGCTGAAGTTCACCGTCCATGAGGGTTATTCGGGCAAGCTGCCGAAAGTGGAAAGCGTCTTCGCCTTCACCGACGAGCAACCGCGGGAGGTCGAGGCCCGCTATTACCTGGAGCCGGGCGACCGCGTGGTGTTCACGATCATGGATGGCGCGCCGCACTCGCAGGGCCGCACGATGATCGATCAGCCGGGGCCGTTCATCGCCATCCGTTCCTTCAGCATCGAGGGCCCGATCTTCGAAAGCTGGCCACCGAAGGGGCATCGCACTTTGTTTGGCGACATCGATCCCGCGCAGGCGACGCCGGAGAAGGCCGCCGCCATCGCGGCGCATCTCGTGCCGAAGCTCTTTCGCCGGCCCGTGGATGACGCCGCTGTGGCGAAATACCGAGCGCTGTATGAGAAGTTCGCGAAGACGATGAAGCCCGACGAATCGCTCCGTGGAATGCTGACGGCGATGCTGGTCTCGCCGCGATTCCTCTATCACGAAGAGCCGCCCAGTGGTCCCGACGCCTACGCCATCGCATCGAGAATGTCTTACTTCCTGTGGCGCTCCACGCCGGATGACGAATTGCTGAAGGCTGCGGCGGATGGCAGCTTGCTTGATCCGGCCAAGCGCCGTGATCAGGCCGAACGGATGCTGGCGGATGCGCGTTCCTGGCGCTTTCTCAAGGACTTCACCGGTCAATGGCTGCGCGTGCGCGAGGTCGGCGTGATGAAGGCAAATGCGGATCTCTATCCCGAATACGACGCCGAACTCGAAGCCGCGATGCGTGGGGAGACAGAACACTTCATCGCAGAGATGTTCCAGCGCGATCTGCCCCTCGCCCATCTCATTGACTCCGACTGGACCATGCTTAACGAACGCCTCGCGAAGCACTACCGCATCGATGGCGTGGTCGGCCCTGATTTCCGACGCGTGAGTTTGGACAAGTCGAAGACCGTGCGCGGCGGATTGTTGACCCATGCGAGCATTCATGCAATCACCTCCAACGGCAGCACAACTTCGCCCGTGATTCGCGGCGCCTGGGTGCTCGAAAAGTTCCTTGGCACACACGCGCCGCCCCCGCCACCGGACGTACCGGCCATCGAGCCTGACATTCGCGGTGCCACCACGATCAAGGAGCAGCTCGCGAAGCATCGCAACATTGCGAGTTGCAACTCGTGTCACCGGAAGATCGACCCGCTCGGATTCGCGCTGGAGAACTTCGACGTCATCGGCGGCTGGCGGGACAACTACCGCGCACTCATTGAGCCTCGGCCCGGTGCTCGCGCCAAACTCGGCGACGGCCCACCCGTCGATCCTGCGGATGAATGGGAGGGCGTGGGGCGTTTTGCCAGCTTCCAGGATTTCCGCGAGCTGGTGAAGAAGCGGGAGGACCTTGTTGTGCAGAACCTGACGCACCAACTCGCCACCTTCGCCCTCGGCCGAGTGCCTGGATTCGCCGACCGCCATCCGCTCAAAACCATCGCGACCAACGTCCGCGAGAAAAAGAGCGGAATGAAGTCGCTCGTGCTCGACCTCGTCTCCAGCCCCGTCTTTACCAATCCATAGGCCAACCAAGGCACACCCATGACTCCTCAAGCCACCCTCGCCTCCCGCCGCCGCTTCCTTCGTGGAGCAGGCGTCGCTCTCTGTTTGCCGTGGCTCGAATCGCTTGGTGGCATCGCCCATGCCGCGGAGGCTGGAAAAGAGCCGCGCCGCCTGTTGCTAATCTGCCTACCGCTGGGCATCTACCGGGATTCGCTCATTCCAAAGCAATCCGGAACCAGCTATGAGCTGCCGGAGTATCTCGCCCCGCTGGCCGATCTGCGTGATCGCTTCACCATCGTCTCCGGTCTCGAACATCCGGGAGTGGGCGGCGGTCACGCCTCACAGCCGCGCATCTTCACCGGTATCCCCTCGGCCGAGCGGAACCGCCGCTCGCTCGACCAGTACGTCGCCGCCACGCTCGGCCAGCACACGCGTTTTGACTCGCTCGCGTTGAGCGCCGGGGCCAACGACTTTGGCTGGACCGACGGCGGCAGCATGGTGCCAGCGGAGAAAAGTATCGGCGATGCCTTCGCCAGGCTCTTTGCCGAGGAGGGCGCGGCGAACAAGGCCAAGGTTCTGAGCGAGATCGGTCGCGGCAAGAGCATCCTCGATCATGTGCTGGATGAAGCTCGCGACCTGGAGAGTCGACTCTCCAAACGCGACCGCGAAAAGCTCGGTGAGTACTTTGAAACGGTCCGCGCCACCGAGAAACGCCTCGTCAAGTCCGAGGAATGGATTCACCAACCGAAGCCTCAAGTGAACTCAAAGCCGCCCACTCCCTTCGCTCCCGACGAGATCATCACCAACCTGCGCGGCGTCTGCGACCTAACCCACCTCGCCTTCAAGACCGACAGCACCCGCGTCATCACCTTTGGTTACTTCCGACAGGACACCGTTGCCGTGCCCGGTGTAAACGTCGGCTATCACAACCTCTCACATCACGGGCAGGACGAAGGAAACATCGCCCAACTGAAACGAGTCGAACGGGCTTTCTTCGACGAGCTGAAAACGCTACTGACGAACCTGAAGAACACGAAGGAAGGCGAAGCCTCTTTGCTAGACCGCACGACCATCGTCGTCACCTCAAACCTCGGCAGTGGCAACAGTCACAGCAACAAGGACCTTCCCGTGCTGCTCGCCGGAGGTCGCTTCCAACATGGCCAGCACCTCGCCATCGCTCCCGGCACCGTGCCGCTGAGCAATCTGTATGTCAGCGTGCTGCACCAACTCGGCTTCGAAGACAAATCGTTCGGCACCTCGACCGGCACGTTGAAGGGGCTGGAACTGACATGAAGACGTCCATCTATCTGTTGCTGCTGCCACTTGGCCTGACTCATTGTCAGCGCACGACCGGCCCAACATCTTGCTCGTCATGGTCGACGATCACGGTCCACTTCAAATGATCAGGCGCTGCGCTAGTACGAGCATGGCTTCTTGTTGGCCGACAGCCCGCTCGGACAAGGTAGCTTCGACATGCCATGCATCGCCGCGATTCTCGAACGCGCGAGAAGGGCCGCTTGAAGATGCGCCGCGACCACTTCGAGACCGATCCGCCCGGCCCCATCTCCCACGGCCCCGACGCTGCCGAAATGAACAAGATGCGTTAGTTGTAACTCGTTTACTCAAATAAGATTACGTCGCGATCGATGGGCGTCCGTGTTGACGCTGCTAAGTTTTCGGTCGTTGGGGTCAATGGTTACTGATGACTGCGAACAATCCACACCAGCCGACCATCGAGGCGTTGTTTTTGCAACATGCGGCGGCGGTGCGCGGGTTTGTGAGAGGGTTGGTGCCGGATCGGGCGGCGGCGGAGGACGTGTTTCAGGATGTCTTTCTGACGGTGACGCGGCGAGGGGCGGATTTTCGGCGGGACGGAAACTTTCTTGCCTGGGTGCGCGGCATCGCTCGCAACAAGGTGCTGGAGCATCACCGGCGGCAACGGTCGGTGCCCCTGCCGTTCGACGAGAAGTTGCTCAATCTGCTGGCGGACTCCGCGGAAGGTTCCGATCAACTCCTGGAGCTGCGGCGGGAGGCGTTGACGAAATGCCTCGAGCGGTTAGCGCCGCGGGCCCGGGAGATCGTCGATTTGCGCTACGCGGAGCAGTCGCTGAGCCCGCCGGAAATCGCCGAGCGGATCGCCTGGACGACCAATGCGGTCCACGTCGCGTTGTCCCGGGCGCGGGCTTTTCTGCGCACATGTACTCAACAAGTGCTGGCAAGTGGTGAGGCGTCATGAACGACGTACGACTGCAAAGTCTGATCGATGCGTTGCTGGACAAACGGCTCTCGGCGTCCGACCAGGACGAACTGGCCGCCCGACTTCGCTCGTCGCCTGAGGCCCGTCGTCTCTACTGGGAACTCGTCGAGCAGGAGGCGCTTCTGCAAGACGTCGTGTGCGAGTCGGCCGGTCGGGACCTGGCCCGCATGGCCGCGAACGATTTATCAGTGGGGGAGTTGCTGAGACAGCCAGCATCGACACCGGTTGCGAGTCAGAAGTTGAAAGCCGCCGCAACTCTTGGTCGTTGGCTGCTCGTAGGGGGAGGGTTTGTCGCGCTGGCAATGGTGCTGGTGATCCCGTTCTTCCGATCGTCATCGCTGCTGCAAGATACGGTAACGGCCGGTGAACCAACCGCGAAGTTGAGTTCGCTGGCGGGTGAAGTGTGGTTGACGGATTCCCGTCAGAAGTCGGTCAAAGCGAGTTCTGCCCAAGCGTTCTACTCGGGAGATCGGGTGCGCGTGGGAGAAGAAAGCGCCGCCGAATTGACACTTGCTGACGGAACGAAAGTCATGTTGAGTGCCGAGTCCGTGCTTCATTTTCAGCGATTTGATGCGTCGAGCAAAGTTCTGCAACTGGAATACGGATCAGCCGAGGTGGCAGCAGAGCCGCAATCCCCCCATCGACCGCTGGTCATCCACACGCAGCAAGCACGGCTGACAGTCCTCGGCACACGGTTCCGCTTGTACGCCGGCGACGGCGATTCCCGCGTCGAGTTGGAAGAGGGCAAGGTGCAATTCGAGCGGCAGTCGGACGGCCAAACCGTGGAGGTCGCCGCAGGGCAGTACGCGGTCGCCGAGGCCGAACCCGCCAAGCCGCTGGCGGCTGAAGCTCTGTCATCCGATTGGCGGTTACGACAGGTGCTGCACCGTGCCGGGGCTCGAGTCGCGTTTTCGCACGACGGAGCGAAACTAGCGACAGCCGACGCTGATCGGGTCAAGCTGTGGAGCGTCGCCACGGGCGAACTACAGCAGATGGCTGAAAAGATGGCGCGGTTCGACTGCCTCGCATTTGCGCCGTCCAACGAAACGCTCGTGGCGATTGGCGAAAGAGGCAAGGTCTTGTATTGGCCGCTCGACGCGGCGTCGCCGCTGTCCAGGGAGCTGACGACCGCAACTGGGAACCTGCGAAGGTGCGCCGTATCGCACGATGGTCGGTGGCTCGCTCAGACATCCGACATGGCCGCGGGCTATTTGCCCATCTGGCACGTGGATGACGCGGGAGAGATCTCGCTGATCCGGTCGATCCCCATGAAGATGAGCAGCGTGGCGATCACCGCGACATCGTGGCTGGGGCATCCGGCCCCAGCGGCGGCGGCTGGAAGCCCCAGCCACGTGCGAGTCGCCGCCAGCAACTTGAACGGAACGACGGTTATCTGGGATGCCGAAACAGGCAGCGAACTGGCTCGTTACCGATTTCGCTCGCAATTGCACGTCCTGGCGTTGTCCGACGACGGCCGCCAGTTGTGCGGCTACGGCAATGCGACCGGCCTATTGATTCTGGACACGGAGTCTGGCGAACGAAAAACCTTGTGGCCCAGCGACAGCGCGAGGGTGCACTGCCTGTGCTTCTCTCGCGATGGTCGCGAGCTGCTTGCAGCCATGGCGGACGGTTTGGTCCGCGGCTGGTCGACCGGGACCGGCGAAGCGACCTTCGTGTTGCCGACGGACGATGCGCGAGTCTTCTCATTGGCTGTTTCCGACGATGGTCGCAGTCTGGCAACGGTCGGCGACAAAGGAACCGTCAAGCTCTGGCAACGCGAAGAGTAAAGACGAGATCCGAATATCGAAATCCGAAATCTGAAGCAACAAACACGAAGCACGAAGCACGAAACAAATTCAAAAGACCGACACTCAAATGACCAAAACCCGCTCCGACTTGCCGTTTCGAGGAGTGGAAGGACGTCAACCTGGCGGAAGGCGATCGGTGTACCGCATTCGTCGGCACCGTCCGCTTGCGATCAAATAGACGTGGTACATAAACATCTTTTTTTCCTGCAACTTTTTTGGCTGTTTCGAGCCAAAAATTATTTAGGGCTCTAGGTTCCGGTTCTATCCAAGGGGATTGTCATGATCACCGTTTCCGAATCGAACATGTCCAGCCGTCGTCTTGGCCGCCGAGGATTTCTGCAAGTAGGGGCGCTCGGACTCGGCTGACAAGCTTTCCATCATTCGCAACATCACCTTCAACGAGTACTTGGAAGGGCACAACCCGCCTCTCGTTTACACGGGCTACTACAACTCCACCGCCAAGCCGAGCCATCGACCGACATTCGGTTCTGTGGCCAGTCACTTCCTTGGCAAGAATGTGCGCGGGTTGCCCCCTTATGTCGCGTTCGACGGCATGGATACCAAGCCTGGTCGCAGCGCCCATGCCCTGGGCGTGGCCCACAATCCGTATGTCCCCAGCGGCAAGAACTCCGGGCTCTCGCGACCCGACGGCGTATCGTTGCAGCGGCTCGATGATCGTGGCCAACTGCTCAGATCGCTCGACCGGCTGCGAAGCGACATGGACGGCGAACAAGGAGCCAGACACCTGGGACAAAGCCGGCCCGTGGGATACGCATGGCAATAATTTCAAAACGCTGCGAAAGCTGCTGCCGGACCTGGACCAGAGCCTGTTTGCCCTGATCACCGATCTGTCGCAACGCGGGTTGCTGGACGACGTCGCCGTGGTGGTGTGGGGCGAGATGGGGCGAACGCCCAAGATCAATGGCAGCGGCGCGGGGCGAGATCACTGGAATGAAGTCGGGTTTGGGTTAGTGTCGGGCGGCGGCTTGAAGATGGGCCAAGTGATCGGCCAGACCACGCGGGGAGCCGAGCGGTCCGTGGGGACGCCATACACGCCGTCGAGCATGTTGGCAACGTTGTATGACAACGTGCTCGGGATCAACCCGGCTTTGACGTATCCGAACTTCGCCGGCCGACCGATGTATGTGCTCGACAACCGGGAGAAGATTCGCGAGTTGGTGTAGCCGTGACGGGGGTATTCTGCCGCCGCCGGAGCTGGATCGAAGGTGAATAGCGAATGCGTGGTCGTTCCAATTTACCTTGTTGCTGGACGATGGCGTGGACCGCGCTGTTAGCGGTCGATTCCGATGTCCGCGCCGAGCCCGCACGTTTCGACAAAGGACGTTACCGGATCCTTGGCCAAGCACTGCGTCGACTGTCCTTCGGGCAAGAAGCCGAAGACGGACATGTCGCTCGACGCAGCTTGTAGCGAGGGCGTTGAGTGCATGAGGACGCCTACCGGATAAACGGTAAAGGCGATCAGGGAATGCTCGCGAAAAGGCTGCTATGTTTCTCGGCCCCTGGGCCAATAACCATTGCAGTCTAAGGTCGCCGATGCTCGTCCGTATGTGGCTGTGGCTCTCCGCCGCAGCCGCTGGGGCAGGATGCCTCAGCCACGTCGAATCGCCATGCCAGATACCATCCTTCCTGCCGCGAGAACAGCCTTCATGCAACCTATGGCCGATTTCGCGAGTCGGATTTCCGGCAGCTTGCTGCTGCTCGCACTTTCCGGCAGCTTGGCACCCGGGGCTGAATTGAAGTTCACCAACGCTGACGAGAGCCGGGTGGAGTTCGAACGGTCGGTCCAGCCGTTTCTCGCCAAACATTGCGTCGAGTGTCACGGCGCGAAAGATCCCAAGGGAGAATTGGATCTGACGACGCTTGATCCCGATATGAAGGCCAGCAGCAGCGGGTCGCGGTGGGCGACGATCGTGGAGAAACTCACCAAAGGCGAGATGCCGCCGAAGGAGAAGCCGCGGCCGGATGCAACGGGCCTGGCGGCGACGATCGGCTGGGCGCAAGCCGAGTCGAAACGCGCCAACCGGAACTTCACGCGTGGCGCCGCGTACGATGGTGGTGCTCGGCAACATCGGTGGCAAGCTGAAGCAGCCGCTACGTCGATTACCCCGGCTACGGCCAGCCCGGCCACCGCACGATCGCCAACATGTACGTAACGCTGTTGCACCTGGCCGGCTCGCCGCGCGACAGTTTCGCCATGGCCGATCCGGGACTGAAAGATTTCAAGCTGCACGGCCCGCTGAAAGAGTTGCTGGAGTAGAGCAATTTAGGTCGGTCGTAGGATTGTCGTAGGACGGGTCTCCAGGCCCGTCCGAAATCGCTGCAAAAACACTGTAGTATGACGACTGTGTACCACGTGTGGACGGGCCTGGAGGCCCGTCCTACGACCTCCCAACCCCGAATAAAACATGGCAACATCAACCTGGAATCTCGACGTGCCGCCTGGCTTCCAGGGCTTACGAGAAGACCTGCCGTTGCGAGTATACACGCGTCACATGCCCCACTGGCGTCAGCAAGGAGCGACCTATTACGTCACCTTTCGACTCGCCGACTCCATTCCGGAAAGCCGACGTCATGAACTCGAAAGACTGAAGGCGGATTGGGAACGACGAAATCCACCGCCGCGAGACAAAGCTGCGTTGGAAGCGTTGGCCCGCATGATTTTCGAACGTGTGGAGTATTGGCTCGATCAAGGAGAGGGGAGCTGCATGCTGAAGGAACCGCGTTTTGCTCAGCGAGTTGACGAATCGCTGCATCACTTTCATGGCGACCGGTATGAACTGGGAGCCAGTGTCGTCATGCCCAACCATGTGCATTGCATCGTGAGACCGCTACAGCCGATCGACGGCGATTTAGAAGACATCATCGGCAGTTGGAAGTCCTATACGGCGAGGCGGATCAATGCTGACTTGGGACTCAGTGACGCACTATGGCAGGACGAGAGCTATGACCGCATCCTCCGTGACGGAGAACACCTATGGAATTCGATCCAGTACCTCGGCCGCAATCCCGAGAAGGCCGGCCTGCCGCCGGCGGCGTGCCGATTGTGGATCAACCCAGAGTGGGAGCGACTCGGCTGGAAGTTTGTCTCATAGCACCTTGTAGGACGGGTCGTAGGACGGGTCGTAGGACGGGTCTCCAGACCCGTCCACAAATCTAAGCCTTTCTGCGTGATTGGCCGGTGATTTCGAAGAAAGACTCGGACGGGCCTGGAGGCCCGTCCTACCATCACGAGGCCCCAATCAGCGAGACGCTTTATGGATGACCATTTAATGGACGAACGACATCGGCGTGAGCACGTCGTTTCTCGACGGGTGCTGCTGCGGGGAGCCATCGCGGGCGGGATGGCGTTTGGCGGATTTGGAAATCTGTTTGCCGCCGAGAATGCGGAGCGCGCCGCGCAGCGGCAGAAGCACGTGATTCTGCTCTGGATGAGCGGCGGGCCGAGCCAGTTCG
>CAIXSC010000262.1 GCA_903921945.1 uncultured Planctomycetaceae bacterium | reverse complement strand
TCTTGGCCGGATCGGCCTTCGGAGCCGCGGCAAGCCGCAGTTCCGACAACACGAAGTTTCCATTCATCGCCCGTCCCGGGCCCCCCATCGGCAAGGCCGAGTCGGGTAACGCTTCGAGTCGGATGCCTGTGATCGCGGCCAGCGCCGTCGCCGCAGTCACCGTGTAGGTGTCGTGGCCTTCGGCACCCGAGACCAAAATCGAGCCGTCGTCCTTCTTGGCATGCGTTGCCCCGACCAGCGACTTGAAGTCGACAACCTCGATCGGTGTCCAGACCACCGCCTTACCGACGGTCTTCTCCCAGGCCGCTTGCTTGGCATTCAACTGGCTTTCGTACTCGCGAAGCGAAGCGACCAGCTTTTCGTGGTCAGCGCCCGCATTGCGGATCGCCTCCAGTCCTAACTCGATTTCTCCGGCGGTCGGCTTCCTGGCGAGGAACCGCAAGAACACTTCCTCGATCAGCAACCGGTCGTCCGGTTGCTCGGCCACGAGTTTGGTGAGTCGATTCGCGGGGTCGGCGATCGCGTCCGCGACCGTCGGCCCGTTGATCAGCTTCATCACCGGTCCGAGCACCATGCCGCTGGAACGTTCGCATTCGCAAGCGCTTTCGCGGACTGGCCGGCCGAAGTCTTCGAGGAACGGCACCGACACGCCCGCATCGGGCAACTCGGCGGCGCGGGCCCCGGCCGGAGCACCGGGAACGCGGGGCGTCGAACCGGTCGCGACATGGATGGCGTCGAACAGCACTTCGGCCGGCAACCGTCTCGGCAACGCCCGTGCGTGATTGATTTCGTCGTCCTTGTTCCATTCGTTGGTCTTCACCGACAATTGGTAGACACGCGATTGGCAGATCGTCCGCAGGAGATGCCGCATGTCGAAACCCGAGCTGATGAAGTCGCGCGACAGGGCGTCGAGCAGTTCGGGATTCGTGGGCGGATTGCCAGCACGGATGTCGTCGATCGGTTCGATGATGCCTCGGCCGAACAAGTAACCCCATAGCCGATTCACGTAGCTCTTCGCGAAGTACTGGTTGTCCTTCGATGTGAGCCAATTCGAAAGCTGTTCGCGCCGCGACGCGCCGGCCGTCTGGATGTCCCGCTGGTAGGGAAATGCCGGCGCCGTGACTTGCCCGGTGCGATCATGCTTCACTTCGCCGCTTCCCGAGTCGTAGATCACCTCGACCAGCGGCGCCGCTCCTTCGACGGCCGATCCGCCAATCTTTTGACCGGCGTAACCCGGATCCTCTTTACGCGCGATTTGCGCGAAGTACGCCGACATTTCGTAGTACTGGTCTTGCGTCCAGCGTTCGAACGGATGGTCGTGGCACTTGTTGCAGTTGAAGCGGATGGCGAGGAACAGGTGCGTGGTGTTCTCCATCAGATCCGCCGGTTGCCGCAGGTGCTTGAAGTAGGCGGCGGGCGGGTTTTCCAAATTCGAACCGCTGGCGGTCAGGATCTCGCGGGCGAATTGGTCGTAAGGCAGGTTCGAGGCGACCGCCGCCTTGATCCAGTTCCGCAGCGCGACCGATCCTTCTTCGCCCAAGAACTTCCGGTTCACTTGCAGCAGGTCGGCCCACTTATTCGTCCAATGCTCGACGAACTCGGGACTGCCGATCAAGCGATCGATCAGTTCATCGCGTTTCACTCGCGATGGCCGGTTGTCCGCCATGAACGCGCGGACGGACTCGGCCGTGGGCGGCAAACCGGCCAGGTCGAGATAAACGCGGCGGACGAACTCTTCGTCCGTACACAGTTCGCTCGGCGCGACCTTCACCCGTTGCAGTTTCTTGTGGACCCATTCGTCGATGTAATTGTTCGTCGGCGTCGGCGTCCAAGCGAACCCGGCGCGGTCTCCCATGCAAATGATCGTCGTGGCGGCATACGCGCCGTCGTAACGTACCAACACCGGGGCCTCGCCGCGTCGGAGCAACGTGAGCACGCCCGCCGGATTGGCTTCAATCACTTCGATGTCGCCGCTTTCCACGAACGCCTCGCGAGTGACGTCGCGAACCGAACC
>CAIXSC010000261.1 GCA_903921945.1 uncultured Planctomycetaceae bacterium | reverse complement strand
TGCCCTATGGACAAACCTTCAGCGACGACGACGGCAAGACTTGGTCGCAGCCGGTCGCAATGAAAGACGCGCACTCGGTGCAGCCGAGCGTCGCCGTCATGAAGGACGGTGGGCTCGTGCTAACCGGCGGCCGTCCTGGCATCTTCGCTTGGCTCAATCGTGATGGCACAGGTAAGGACTGGCTGCAGGTGGATCTGCAGAACCATCACAATACACAACATCCCGGCGAGCAGATCACTTCCGGCAAGACCACGTCGTATACGGAAGTCGAACCGCTCGATGACCAATCCGTAATCGTGATCTACGACCGCATCCCTCACAGTTGGAATGCGATCCCGCCAGGTTCGAAAGACACCAACAGCATTTGGGTGGTGAAGGTCTCGTGGAAGCAACGCTGAGTTTCTCAAGTCAAAGGACGCCAAAGGACAGGTTGCCATGCCTATCTCACCACGATTTTGCGGGATCGCATCTGCGCGGACGCTGATCGCTTTCGGGCTGTTGCTCGCGTATTTGACGCCGGCGCGTGCCGATTCCGAACCGTCCGATGGTGAGCGTGCGATTCCCTTGATCGGCTACACCGAAGGCCGCAACGATTTGGAAGGCGGGCAGTTCGTCAACTGGCGGACGAACCGGGCCTGCCTGGTCCGGGCCGACGGAACGGGGCGAAAGGTGCTCGCCGAAGAATTGACGCGAAAGGAAAACGCGTGGACACAGTTTGCCGGATGGTCGCCGTATGGGCAGCAAGCCGTCATTCTGAGTTTATGGGAAAGCCCCAAGAACGCCGAGTGGGAGCGGGAGCACAAGACCTTCCGCATGACCGAAGGCTGGCTGGTGGATACCTGCCTGCTCGATATGGCAACAGGCACGATCAACAACCTGACGGCGGTTGATCGTGTCAGCAGCTACAACACCGGTCTGTTCTTTCGTCCCGATGGCGCCGGTTACGGATTCACTCCACTGATTGATGGTGTATCCAAGCCATTCGTCATGGACCGCGATGGTCGCAACAAACGCGACGTTTCGGGTTCCGGAGGTGGGTTTGCCTACGGTTATTCCGCCTCTCCCGACGGGACGCGGATCAGCTATCACGAGAACTATCAAATCTATGTCTCCAACGCCGATGGTAGCGAGAAGCGGAAGATCGAGACTGGGAAACCCTTCAACTTCGTCCCACAGTGGTCTCCCGATGGCGAATGGTTGATGTTTGTCTCCGGCGAGCACTACAACTGCCATCCGCACATCGTCAGAAAGGACGGAACGGGCTTGAGGAAACTGGCCGATCGCGGCGGCTATCGCGGTGTGGTCGAACGGCTGAAACATCCCGACTTCCATAGCGAGAGCAGCGATGTCCCCGTCTGGGCGGCGGATGGTAAGTCGGTCTACTACACGGCCAAAGTAGGTGGGAGCATCGAGTTGATGCGCGTGTCGCTCGACGGCACGGTCGAACAACTCACCAAATCCCAGCCCGGCGTGCGGCATTACCACCCCAGTTCGTCTCCTGACGGCCGGTGGATCCTGTTCGGTTCCGACCGCAGCGGCAGCATGCAACTGTACGTTGCCCGCGCCGACGGAAGCGATGCCCGAGCTGTGACGAACGTGCCGGCAAACTCGTGCGCGATGCACGGCCACTGGCAACCCGTCGGAGGCGATCGCCACAGTGCCAACCCGCGGAACGCGCAGGACAACGCGAAACAGGCCGCGGATGACCTAATCGCGATCACTCCTCGAGTGGTCGCGCGTCATGGAGTGCTTGGCGTCGAATACCACTCCGGCAAGCTGCGGGTCGGCCATTCCGTGGATGCGGCTCCCGCTGGCGTGCAACGTCGTCTGCCGGATGCCGAGGCGGCACCGGTTGAGTTTCGTAGGCATCGGGAAGTCGACGGAAGCGTCGAACTCGGGCCCGTCACCCTCGGGACGCTCACCTTTCGCCTGAGGATCACGCAGAAGAATCCGACGCTGATTGAACGAACGTTGGAGGTGACCGCCGCGGCCGATCAGCGGTTTGCGTTGAAGTTTCCGCTCGAGTTGGCGATCGACGGGGAATTCGCTGCGTTCTCGGGCCCCGTCACGAACGAGGCAGCTTACGACACGGGCGTTCGTAAACGCAAGAATCAGACGTTTCCGGTGGCGATGCTGCGGACGGCCGACCGCCTCTACGGCGTGGTCGCGGATTCGCCTGGTTACTGGGACGAGCGGGATGGGTTTTACATCCCGCCGCCGCTTCCCAGTGCGCGCCATCCCGATGGCGAACCGATCCGCGAGTTAATCTGAGACGGAGTTGTCCTCATGATCATCAAGCAGGCATCAACGATCGACCGAAGGCGGCTTCTGCAATGCGGCGCCGCGGCATGGATGTCGGCCAGTCTCGACGAGGTCGTGCGCGGAGTTTCGGCTCTCGCGGCGGAACCC
>CAIXSC010000260.1 GCA_903921945.1 uncultured Planctomycetaceae bacterium | reverse complement strand
CTGCCAAGCGGCCGTGACAGGCCACCCAGTACGCCGCGACCGATTTCGTGCCAAGCATTCCCGCCACCCTGTGGCGACTTGCGAGGTCTCCGGTTTTGCCCATGCCGAATTCCCTAAACATCCTCTGCACAGCTAGTTACCCGCGGCCACGCGGCGCTGGCGAAGCCGCCGTCCCGCCGGCACGAAGGGCTCGGTATTCGCCTTGCCATGGCCTTCGGGGAGGTTTGTACGCGAGCCTTCTCGGCGGCATGATCGGCGTGCTTTTGGCAGAACAGGCTTTGCTGGGCGAGCGGCCGGCATTCGGACAGGCGACGAACCAGCCACCGGCGGCTTCCAAGGACTCACCCGCAGCCACCGCCGCCCCTCCAGCGAACTCGACAACGTCCGGCAACCAACCCGAAACAAGCACAACGCCCCAACGCTTGCCGCCCGTCAACGCGAACGCCCCCCGCGAAAATCTCGCGCCTCAGCAACCCGAGAATCCGCGCCCCGAGGCTCAGCAACCCGAGGCTCAGCAACCCGAGGCTCAGCAACCCGAGGCTCAGCAACCCGAGGCTCAGCAGCCCAAGGCCCGGCTGCCCCGAGCTCCATCACCAGAAACGCAGCAAGCTGTCACTCGCGGTTCCACAGCGGCCCCCCCCTACCCGTCCGGCCCTGGCGGAATGCCAGCCAACCCGGGCCGAGCCTTTCCGCGAGCAACGTTGGCACCGCCCGGTGACCGGTGGGGATCGAGCGAAAGTCCATTCGATCGCGTAGGCGATGAGAGCCGGCGGGCGGGTGGCATGGTCGTTAGCACGCCGGTGCTTCCGACGATGAACCCGCGGCCTGGCAGCGGTCCAACTCCCGACGAACAGTGGTCGAGAGTTCGGCCGATGACAGACAACGATTCGATGGGCGGATTCGCGAGCCCGCTGCAGGGGACCGATGCGACCCTTGAACTGATCCTCGGCCAGGGCCGTCTGCTCACGCTGAAACGGCCGGTTTTTCGCGGTCCCCGCGACGCGATGATCGCGATCGGCGATCCGTCGATTGTCGATTTCGAACTGCTGCCCAATCCCCAGCTCATGCGGTTGATCGCGCGGCGCGCGGGCGTGACCGATCTCACGATCACCGGCGCGGACGGCAAGACTTTTAGTTTCGAAGTGCGCGTGGTGTATGACCTGCCGCTCTTGGAAGCCCACCTGAGGCAGCTGTTTCCGGACGCGATGGTGAAGCTCTCGCAGATTCGCGAGCACTTGGTGGTTGAGGGCCAAGCCCGCAGTCCGCAGCAGGTCGGGCAGATCATCGAAGTCCTGGATGCTTTTCTTGGGTCGATGACCGGGGGCATTTCAGGGAGCGCGAGCGGTGGCGGGATGGGTGGTGGAGGTATGGGAGGTGGTCTTCCCGGCTCCGTGGCGACTCCGTTTGGGGTGCCCGCCGCGGACGAACCGTCGGGCGCGGGGCAGTCGCCGGATGGCGTGGATCCCGACGACGGGACTCCCTCCGATCCACGGGCCGGCGAAGGCGGGGAAGGCGATGCTCCGGATGCGGTTCCCGGCGAGGATGACGCGATGGCTGGAAGGCCTCCGCGCCTTGCGGCGCGACTCGCTTCCACCCAGTCTCCCGTGGACGCGATGGCCGCCGCGAGCCAGGATCGCCGCGCCGCGTCTGTGGGCGACATGACGCTGCCAGGCATGTCTTGGGGTGGAGGCGGCGGCGGCAGCAGTCGCGGTCGCAGCACTCGCGGACGCCTGATCAATTTGCTTACGGTTCCCGGAAGCCAGCAGGTGATGCTGAATGTGCGAATCGCCGAATTGAATCGAACGGCGATGCGGCGGATCGGCGCGGACATCGTGTCGAATTTTGGCTCGGGAGGCGTGTTCAACACGCGGATGTCCGGCTCCACCTCGGCGGGCGACGCCGCCTCGGCCGCTTCGACACTGTTCCGGTTGAATCCCTCCAGCGGGACGACCGCCGTAGCGATCGTGCCGGGCGGCGGTTTCGACCTCGCCTTGACCGCACTCCGTCAGAACGCCGTGGTTTCCATCCTCGCCGAGCCCAACCTAATCGCGTACAGCGGACAACAGGCAAGCTTCCTGGCGGGTGGCGAATTTCCGGTCCCCGTGCCGCAAAACTCGGGGGCGGGTGTCTCCAGTGTCGGCCTTCAATACAAAGAATACGGCGTGAAGCTGAACTTCACGCCAGTGGTGCTTACCGAGGAAACCATCCGCTTGCGGGTGTCGCCTGAAGCCAGCACGATCGACACCTCCACAGGCACGGCGATCAGCGGCACTGCGGTTCCCGGAATCAACACCCGCCGAGTCGACACGACTGTCGAATTGGGCCAAGGCCAGACGCTCGTGCTTGCCGGCTTGTTGTCGGTCTCCCTGGATGCCCAAACCTCACGAATTCCCGGCCTCGGCGACTTGCCCTACCTAGGCCCGCTGTTCAGCAACACGAGCCACCAGCGAGTCGAGAAGGAATTGCTCGTGCTCGTGACGCCTTACCTCGTCCGGCCGCTCAACCCCGAGCAACTTCCCGGATTGCCAGGGTGTGAAATTCAAGAGCCGAACGATCTTGAATTCTTCTTCTTGAACCGGATCGAGGGCCGGACCGGACGCCCCTTCCGCTCGACAACCGCTTGGGACGACCCTTGGAACCTGCGGCACACGCTGCGATTCGAGTCGCGGAATCTTTGCGGTCCCGTCGGCTTCAGCGACTTTTCCAACAAACCGATCACCGACAGCCCGCCGCCGACGCCGCAGACTGCCGCTCAACGGAGTTCCCGCCGATGAACTGCCGCCGACGCGTTTCGCAGGCCCGCCTCCATCGCGGACTCGCACTTGTCGGGCTCAGCCTACTGAGCGCCGCCAGTGCCGCCTGGCTGTCCTCTGTCGCCACCACATCGGCCGACGAAACCACCGGGTTTGGCTTGCCACTTTCCTCGCGACTCACGGGCCAAGCCCCCGCCGCGTCATTACGAATCTCCTCGCAGCGTCTCCCGTCCACCTCCGAAACCTATCTTGATGAGGCTCGTTCGAACTCGTTCAACACAGTGCCAGACTCCTCGTCGGCCAAAACGAATAACTTCGCGACGGCGGCAGCCACGGAGTTAGTCGTGGAAGACGGTTCGACGCCGGCCGTGTCGTTTCCCGCCACGTTATCGCCGGCCGCGTCGTCGCCGGCCGTGTCGTCGCCAGCCGTGTCGTCGCCAGCCGTGTCGTCGCCAGCCGTGTCGTCGCCAGCCGCGCGACTGGAGTCTTCAACAACGCAGGTTTCATCCCAGGAAACTGCGGCTGGCAGCCTCACCAACAATTCGGAACGCTCGGTGATTCGCGCCACCACTCCTTCGCGGTTGCCCCGCACGACGCCTACCAT
>CAIXSC010000259.1 GCA_903921945.1 uncultured Planctomycetaceae bacterium | reverse complement strand
CCTTCGCTGCCACTCGCGTGTCGACGGCGGGCGGTTGGGCTTCGTTGGCGACGGGCGATTGCACAGAGTTGCCGGCAGGCGGTTGCGTGTTGTTGCCGGCTGGCGGTTGCTCAGATTTGCCGGCAGGCGGTTGCGCAGATTTGCCTGCGGGCGGTTGCGCGTTCGCCCACGGGGACGTGATTACCCATGGGATCGTGAGGGCGGCGGTGGCGATTGCGACGCCGGCAAAGGCAGCGCCGAGCGTGGATGGGCAGGTGGGCATCGAGGACCGCCACCCGCGGTGCGGGTCGCGGTTCGAGCACGATTCCAGGGGTTCGCGGGCCATCATGGCAACTCGATGTTTTTGAGTTCGTATTCAACGGGGAATTTCACGATCGACACGGGAGTCGTGTAGCGGAACTTGAACCCTTTGATCCCGTCCGGAGCGACAAACTGGTAGGCGACGCCCACTTGATCCTCCTCTTGCAGCGTTGCCTCCATGCCGACGTTGTCGAGCTTTTCGCCGCCAGGGCTGACGAGTATCGCCGGGTTTTGGTAGATCCAATCGCGATGCGATTCCAGCGAGTTGGCCGCCGCTTGGAATTTGATGCGCATCCGCACCTCGTAAAGTTCCTGGTTTTTCCTCACTTGGTCGAGCGTCACGGTGGCGGCGGCTCGGCGCTGTTCAACGCCTTTCGCCTTTTCCAAATCCGAGAACTCGAACGTTTCCACCCGGCCCGGCGCCAACACATCGAGCTTGCCCTTGAGCGATGCGATTTTGCTGACATTGCGTCCGGGCAGTTCGAGCGGGATGTACATTTCCGTCGCGGACGAGTCGCCATCGACGGGGATCTCGATCTCTCCTTCGCGGCCATCGATCGGCAAGTCCTCGCCTGTGTCGCTGGTGGCTTTGAGCGCATCGAGCGGCTGCGCGACCAGGATCGGCTGCAAGCGCGGCTCCCATGCGATGTCGAGGAAGATTCGCAAGGCGTGATTGGCTGGATTCACGATGTCCCGCACCGCTTCCACTCGTAACGGCTCGAAACGAAACAGACCGCTGTAGACTCCGCGTTTGCTCCGCGCCGTTTCACCTTCGCCGCGGGCTACGATCGCCGTCGCGCCCCGCTCGCCGCTGAACGCGTAGGTTGTCAATTCGCCTTGATCGAGCACCCCGTCGAGCGCTTCCCAGAACAGCTTGTCTTTGATTTCTCCCTCGATCGTCACTTCCCGCCGCTGCTGATTGAATTCCTCGCGGTAATCCACCAAGCGATTGCCGGTTTGCTTTTCGATCGCCGCCAACGCGTCGCTGAGCTTCATCGGCCCTTTCAGGGTGACGCGAGTGGGCGCGAGGGAAAGTTCCGCGGCGGAGGACTCGAGGGCCCGCCGGACGCGTGCGAGCCGCTCTTTCACCTCGGCGGGCATCTGCCGAGTCACTGGCGGCAGAAGGTCGACAATCGCCGGTCCCAAGCCGATCAATTCCTTCTCCGCCGCTTCGCGTCGCGCAAGCTGGGTATCGTCCAATTGCCGCACGAGCTTGGCGACGGCCGCCTTAAGCTCGGCCGGACGCTCTGCTGGTTGGGACGTGTTCTGTGCCGGTGGCGCGGCCGCAGGCTGACCGCACGCCAATCCGGCAAACATCACGAAGGTGGCAAGCATGGTCCGCAAGCTCCTGAAGAGAGATCGATGGGCCCGTCCGACCGCGGAAGCATCGCGGACGGAAAACGCCCGTATTATGCGCATTTTCGCCCGCGCCGTCGTGGCGTTCTCCTCCGCCCGCAGTCCACGGGCACAGGTTGGGGCGGAGACGCGATTCGGTGCGGAGGCGCCGCTGCGGTGTGCGATGATTCGTGATTGCGTCGTTGATCGCGGATTCGCCGGCGTTGGTTGGAGACGCGATACGGTGCGGCGGGGCTGGTTTGGTGTGAGATGATTCGTGGTTGCTTCGTTGATCGCGGATTCGCCAGCGTTGGTTGGAGACGCGATTCGGTGCGGTGGGGTTGGTTCGGTGTGCGATGATTCGTGATTGCTTCGTTGATCGCGGATTCGCCAGCGTTGGTTGGAGACGCCATTTGGTGCGGTGGGGTTGGTTCGGTGTGCGATGATTCGTGATTGCTTCGTTGATCGCGGATTCGCCAGCGTTGGTTGG
>CAIXSC010000258.1 GCA_903921945.1 uncultured Planctomycetaceae bacterium | reverse complement strand
GCGCCCGTGTCGAGAAAATCGAATCCGAGTCGGGCGGCAAGCGCGCGGGAAACAGTGCTTTTGCCCGCTCCGGCGGGGCCATCGATGGTGACGATCATCGGCATCCGGACCTATGAGTAAATTGCGGTCCGCCTTTCCGTCGCGAACCGCGCGTACCAGTGATGTGGAAACGTGCCGTAACTTTCCCGGTCGGCCGCTCGGAGCCCGCCACTGCCTCCGCCATCGGCAACGGCAGGCGGCTGGGAGTGAACCTTTCCGAGTTCAACGGCGGCGCGTCGAATCGCGAACGCCCGACCGCAGCGAGCTCCTAGGATAGCAATCCGTCCGAGCCGTGTGCGGAGTGGGCCGGTGCGTGTCCGGTTCGGAGGTCGCGAACCATCAGCAGCACGGCGATGGACAACGCCATGATCAAGGGGCCCTCACACACCGTCCAAAACCACGGCATGCCGATCACCAAGTCCAGGACCAGCAGTCCACCGCCAGCGGCGAGTTTCACGACAGCCTGGAAGGCGATGACATCGTGGTAACGGCGAACATCGCGGGCCAGGAATCCACAAAGTGGCGCCATCGACGCGTAGACTAGCGACAACGAACGAGCCAAGTAGTCGACGATCGGGGCCTTCGGCATGCGGCCAAGTCCCATTTCCGCATGGATCGCCTCCATCGCGGCCGCCGGCAGACAGACGGCGACTAGAGCGGCGGCAAGTGCCACGCATTCAAACCACATCACGCACGCCAACCAGCGTGCTGTCCGTTCGGGCATGCTGAAAACTCCTGACGCTTTCCCGCCACCGCGATTTGCGCTGCCATGATAGCGGCCAGCCGGCCGGAATGAAGGTAGAATCCCCGGCGGGCTGCGGGGCGCCGCTTGGCCTTTTTTCCCGGAACATCGGACAGCCGCATGGCGGAAACCGTAAACGGCCCCATCGAGCGGGTCACCTTCCACAACCCTGAAAACGGCTTTTGCGTCTTGCGGATCAAACTGCCGGGGCGCCCTGAGCCCGCGACTGTCGTTGGCCACCTAAGCCAACCGAGTGTCGGCGAGTTCGTCGAAGCGGTGGGCGACTGGGTGCTGGATAAGCAGCATGGCCGCCAGTTCCGCGCGGCCGCCTTGCGGACGGCCCAGCCATCGTCGGTTGATGGTATTCAGCGGTATCTCGGCTCCGGCGCGATCCGCAGCATCGGCCCGCAACTCGCCGAAAAAATTGTCGGTATCTACAAGGAGCGAACACTCGAAGTCCTCGACAAATCCCCCGACGTGCTGCTGCACATTCGCGGCATCGGTCCGAAGCGGTACGAACGGATCAAGGCCAGTTGGGATGAACAGCGCGAGGTCCGCCGGATCATGCTGTTTCTGCAAGAGTGCGGATTGGGAGGCGGTGGCCGAGCAATCCGGATCTATCGCCACTACGGACAGGCGGCGATCGAAATCATCAAGTCGAATCCCTATAAACTGGCGGACGACATCCGCGGCATCGGTTTCAAGACGGCGGACGCACTGGCCCGCAAGCTAGGTATGGCGATGAACGCCCCGGCTCGGGTTCGCGCCGGAATCCGCTTCGTGCTCGCCGAGTTGACCGGTGAAGGCCACGTCGCCTGCCCGGAAACCCTGCTCGTCGAGCAAGCCTCCCAATTGTTGGAAGTGGACGAGGCGTTGGTGTCCGAGGCGATTGAGTTCGAACGGAATGAAAACCGCATCGTTCGCGAACCGATCGACGGCGACCCGTGGATCTACCTGACCGCCTTGCATCGTGCCGAAGTCGGGATCGCCCAATCAGTCCAGCGACTGGTAGCGGCCAGTTCGCATCCGTTGCCCTCGATCGACATCGAGAAAGCGATCGAATGGGTCGAACGAAAGCTGAATCTGCCGCTCGCGCCGCGCCAACGCGACGCGGTTCGCGAGGCTTGTCGCGCAAAGTTTCTGGTAATCACCGGCGGACCGGGAGTGGGAAAGACGACGATCGTCCGCAGCATCCTCGAAATCTTTTTGGCAAAACGCAAGCAGTGCCTCTTGGCGGCTCCCACGGGCCGCGCGGCCAAGCGGCTTGCCGAGTCAACTGGCCAGAGTGCCAAAACCATTCATCGCCTGTTGGAGTTCGATCCGTCGTCTGGCGATTTCTTGCGCGGACCTAACCGGCCGTTGGAAGCCGATTTGGTGATCATCGACGAGGCTTCGATGATCGATATCGTGCTCGGCCATCAGTTGCTACGCGCGATACCCGATTCGGCCGCGGTGCTGCTAGTGGGAGATGTCGACCAGTTGCCGTCCGTCGGTCCCGGAACTGTTTTGGCCGATTTGATCGCGTCGCAAACCGTGCCCGTCGCGCGGCTCACGGAAATTTTCCGCCAAGCGCGCGAAAGCCGGATCATCACGGCGGCCCATGCAATCCACTCCGGCGAAGAGCCTGAGACGGCCCCCCCAGGCGACAAAACGAGCGACTTTTACCTCATCGAAGCCGAAACGCCCGACGCCATTCGCGATATGGTCGTCCGCATGGTCGCGGAACGGATTCCGGCACGCTTCGGTGTCGACCCCAAGCGCGACGTGCAAGTGCTCGCGCCAATGCACCGCGGCGAGCTCGGCACGCAGTCGCTCAACGAGGCGCTTCAAAATGTCCTCAATCCCAAGGGAGACACGCCCGAGGTCGAACGCTTCGGCACGGTCTTTCGGCTAGGCGATCGCGTCATCCAGACGGAAAACAGCTATAAACGCGAAGTGTTCAACGGCGACCTGGGCGTCGTCCAGGCGATCAACCGAGTGGAACAGCAGTTGACGGTCGCCTTCGAAGGACGGGAGGTCGAGTACGACTTCGGAGACCTGGATGAACTGCAGCTCGCCTACGCCTTATCGATTCACAAAAGCCAAGGGTCTGAATATCCGTGTGTCGTTATCCCGCTCCACACGCAACATTTTGTGATGCTCCAACGGAACCTGATCTATACCGCCGTGACTCGCGGCCGCCGACTCGTGGTGCTTGTCGGTCCCCGCAAGGCGTTGGCCATGGCCGTTCGCCGTCAGGACCAGCAACTTCGCTACACCGCGTTAAAGCAACGGTTGATCTCGCGTTGACCCCCGACCGAAACCCGTGCTAGTGTCCCGCTATGCTGAGTGCGACGTGGCATCGAGAGCGAGTCCGCGAGTCCCATGGGGTGGCCGCATGCTTGCTTCGCGCATCCTTGGGCCTCGCTGAGTGGCCTTATGCGTGGGCGGTGGCGGCTCGCAATCGATCCTACGACAACGGGAAATCGCCAATCCGCCGCGTCGCCGCGCCGGTCGTCAGCGTCGGCAACCTATCCGTGGGCGGGACTGGTAAAACACCCTTGGTCGCTTGGCTCGCGCAGTGGTTCCTCGACCGCGGTGTCCGTGTGGCGCTGGTGAGCCGCGGATACGGAGCGGCGGCGGGCGAATCGAACGACGAGGCGCGGGAATTAGCGCTCCGACTGCCTGATGTTCCCCATCTCCAAAACCGCGATCGCCATGCCGCCGCCCAGCAGGCGATCGACCAGCATGGCGCGCAACTCATCCTGCTCGACGACGCCTTCCAGCATCGCCGCCTCCATCGCGACCTCGACATCGTGCTGCTCGACGGCCTCGACCCGTTCGGCGGCGAACGATTGCTGCCCCGCGGCCTGCTCCGCGAGCCGCTCGCGAACCTGTCTCGCGCTCACGTGGTCGTACTCACCCGCGCCGACTTGCTCGGCCCCGAAATGCGGGACGCGATCCGTAAACGCGTCCAGCGGCTCGCGCCTCACGCTTTGTGGCTGGAAGCGGGCGTGCGAGTCGATCGCTTGCTTCGACATGGCAGCCTGCCAGCCACGGCCAACCAGACTGTTTCCGACGGCCTTTCCCCGGCAATGCCGTCCATCGAGACGCTTCGCGGTCTGCCGATTGGCGCGTTCTGTGGGATTGGCAATCCGGCCGGTTTCCAACGGACGCTCGAACGACTAGGAGCAACCATCGTCGGGTGGCGCGAATTCCCCGATCACCATCGCTTTGACGCCAAGGATATCGGCTCGTTGGACGCTTGGTCGGCCGAGCTAACGGCGGCACAAGCGATCGTCTGCACGCGCAAAGACTGGGTAAAACTCGACCGCGGCCAACTCGGCGGCCGCCCCTTGTGGGCGCTCGATATCAGCCTGGCGTGGCAAACTCCGCTGTCTGCCCTGGAAGAGCGATTGGAGATGCTCGGCCCACGCGCCAGGGATGTTGCCTCCGCGACAACAACAAAAAAAACAGACTGAGTCTCTCGCCGTCACGAGAACCGACCGGAACTGGCGGTCTGGCGGCGTGTCGATTGAGGCATTAGTCTTGGCGTAATTGAAGGTCCATCCGGGATTCGCGTGGGTCCCGCCGAAGATTCGTGCCGCGCTGAATCTCCG
>CAIXSC010000257.1 GCA_903921945.1 uncultured Planctomycetaceae bacterium | reverse complement strand
GACCTATCGCGGCGATGTCACGGTCTCCGCGGCAGCGACGGCGAACAACACGAACATTGTCGAGTTGATCGACGACATCAAGGCGGCGATGGTGGCGACCGAGTTCAAGGTGATGACGTCGACCGATCCCGCAAGGACGGTTGGGGCTACGTACCGCTTGAATCCCGCTGGACTCGAGCTGACCGCCAGCTCGCGCGGTGGACGCGTCCTGTTGGGGAGCGAATTCCCCTTCACGCTGTCCGGAGAGGTGGCGACGCCCGAGCCCGAGGAGGGTGCCTCGCCCGCGGTGGCTGAAGGTTCGCAAAACATCATGGAACTGGGCTTCGTGGTGGCGGCGGATGCCACGGCCGCTTCGGCCGAACGGTTGGGGATTTTTGCGGACGGAGATGGCGCGACAGTGGCGATCGGGGCGTCAACCGCTCCGAAGGCCAGCGTGCGAATTGGCGCTCGTGTGGTGGCATCCGGTTCGATCACCGTGAACACGGACCGCGACGCAAGCATCGCGACGGGGGCCGCCGACTTCCAACTGCCCAAGGGCGGCAGCTTGAAGTCGACGGGCGGCAATGTCGTCGTGACGGGCAGTGGCGGCTACGCGAAGATTGAAGGCGGTCTGCAGGCCCCGGGAACGGGCGGCGATGTGCGAGTTACGAACTACGCCAACATCGACGTGAGCGGCCTCATCGAAGCGGGTGACGAAATCGTGCTCGAAGCGACCGCGCCTGGCGGCACGGATCCGAGCGTCAACTTGATGGTCGGCGGCGAAGTGCGGTCGCTGAACAAGGGCGCGCTCACGATCACCGCCAGCAAGGATATCTACGTCGATGTGTCGCTGGGGATCGACTACGAATTCTCGAGCCTCAACCTGGCGTCGACGAGCGGCAAGGTGGTGATGGGGCCGAATGGCGGTTTCCGCACTTCGGGCAAGCTGGCGTTGGAAGCCGAATCGATCGACTTCCGCGGTCGGATCGTGTCGACGGCGACGAGCGCCAACGCTACGGACTACACGATGATCTTCAAGGCGACGAATCCGGCCGGGACCGGTGTTCGCATGGCTGGCAACCTCTCGGTCGCCGGCTCGGTTCAGGTGATTTCGCCCAACGATATTGTCTTTGACGGAATGGTCGCCACTCAAACTGGCGCGAATTCGGGATGGGATATCACCGCGCCCGGAAATATTCGTTTCGGCACAGTGACCGCAAAGGATGGCGGCGGCTTCGAGAATCGCGGCGCGCGGGTTGGCGCGGCGCAGTACATGCGAGTCAACGCTGGCGGCTGGATTGAAGTCGCCGCGGGCGCCCAGCTCTTTGCCCGCAACGCCAACAGCGTGACGGAACTGACGGCTGGAAGCGATATCACGGTGATCGGCACCGTGGTGGGCGGTGGCACGATCGGTTCCAACGGCGCCACGACCTGGACAGGCAACAACGCCAAAGTGACGATGCTCGCCGACAAGGTCACCGTCGGCGGACTGGCGCCCGATTCCAGCGGAACGATGGTGACGTTCGGCGGCGTGGTGCATGCCACCGGCGACATCGCGCTGATGGCCCGGACGCTCGGCGCGGACAGCAAGGTCGTCATTGGCAGCTTGAGCAACGTGCAGGGCGATCCGACCCCTGAAGCGCGGGCCCTGGCTGGCGCCTCCTCCAAGGTGTCGCTGCTGGCTGATGGCTCGATCGACATCTTCGGAACCGTGGGTTCGCAACAGGCCGACTCGGATATTGAACTCCGCGCGGCCGGCAAGGTGTTCGTGGATGGACTGGTGGACGCGGCCGATCAACTGGAGATCTCCAGCGTTGGCTCGTTCAGCACGGCGGTCGGGTTGGAAGTCACGCCGTTGCTGTTGCGTACGAACGCCGACGGCCATCTGATCGATGGGCAAGGCCGGCTTATCGACGACCAGGGCCGATTGGTGAACGCCGACGGCGAGTTCGTCGATGCCAGCGGCAACGTCCTGGCGAGCGACGCGACTCCGGTGTTCGGCGGCGCGCCCGTTCGCCTCGGCGGCGGCACGCTCGACGCCGGCAATCTTCGTATCGCCGTGCCGAACCAATTGCTGCTCGACGGCATGTTCGGCGCGATTCGATCGGCGAACGGCCGCATCGAATCGGATATGCAGACGGCGACGATCGATGCCAAGGGCGATATTCGTTTGAGTGGCCGCTTCCAGGCGATGAAGACGATCGACATTCGCGCCGCCAACCTGACGACGACCGAGAAGGCGGTGGTGTTCGCCCGCGAGTCCGCGATGTTGCTTGCCAACAACGTGGCGCATATCGGCTACGGCGCCAGCGACTCGCTGTTCGTCATCAATGCCGTGAACAGTGTCGAATTGACCGGCTTGGTGCAGTCGGGCGACGACATCCATGTGAACGCGGGCGTGAATCGCGGTTGGAACATAGCGACGCTCCTTGGCGCTACGCTGCAGCCCTCGTCGATGACGGGCGGCACCGTTTCAGTGATTCGGTCTGGCATCCTCGACGCGAAGGGGGACATCCGAGTGGTCTCGGGCACGGACGTTCGGTTGGCCGCCGACGTGGTGCTCAGTCCGAATCTTGCGAGCGTATCAACGCCGCAGATTGTGACCGTTCCGCATACCTATGAAGTCCTTACGGGACCGGTCCAGGTTCCCGATGGCTTTGCGACCGTCAAGCAAATGACGGAAGTCACGACGACCGTCACCGAGCAGAACGGCGTCCAGCAGATCAAGATCGGCACCGAGTACCACTCGATGGACATCATGCTGCTGCAAGACGGCTTCTATAACGGGTCGATCCAGCGCGAATTCTTCGTGCAAAACGTCGACTACGAGAACGAAACGTTGCCATGGACGACCTATCGCCGAATGGCTGACGGCACGGTGATCCGCGAAGAGTTGGCGATGGGGCAAGGGGAAGCGTTGTCGCCGCCGCCGGTGGGCACCACCTTTGCCGGTTTGACGGATGATCAGCGACTCGCCGTGCTCGACTACCTCGGGTACATGCCGCTCTACAACTTCGTGTACTCGAATCCGCAAACCCACAGGGTGATCAACGGAAATGCGACGACGACCGCGTGGACGCCGGAATGGGCGGGCAACGCGAATACCATCATCACGATGAACTTCCCCGGACTCGATCGGAAGTACATCCGCTTGCCCGACGGCGCCCAGCTTGACTTCCTCCGCGCTGTGTCCCGCGGCGCGACGCCGATGGAACCCGAACTGGTGGGGCGCTACCGCGATCATGCCGACGTCCACTACTTCCAAGACCGCTCCGGCAACTGGGCGGAAGACCTGCCCGAATGGGACGATCTGGACGACTCGGAGCGCCGCTGGTATGTCACGGCGGTGCCCTCGCCACTGCCCGAAATCATCGACGGCAACCTGCGCGATGTGCGCAGCGGCACCCGGCAATACGAGGTCTATGACGGCCGCGTCATTCCGGGCGACGACAACCAGGATCGCTCGGTCAGCCACGTGTACGAACCGATTTGGCGGGAAGTCGACCTTCCGAACCCCAATCCCAATTGCATCCCTTCCGCCAATCCGGGGTCTCCTGATGGCCGACGCTGCACGATCATCCCCGTGACACCGCCGAACACCGGCTATGACGTGCTAACGCAGTTGGTCATGGCTCAGGCCGGCTACCTCGATGACTCGGCGTACTTGCTCAGCCAGGATCTGGTCAATACCCGCCCGCATCAGTGGGTTGCGATCCAGCGGGTCGTGAATGACGTCATCCTGTCCTATCAGATGACGCCTTACTCCAAGGGCGGTTGGGTGATCAATCCGTCACAGTTCGGTTGGACCCCAGTCGGCCCAGCCGCCAAGAAGGCGGCGGAGAAATTCGCGGTTTCCTGGGGCAACGACGTTGAATCCGCGCTGATGAGTCACAACATGCCCCAGACGGATCCGGGGTTGGATGTGAATGGAACCCTGCAGCGGCGTGGCGTGAATTTGGCGGATGTCTTCCGTTACGAACTGCGAGCTCGAGAAGAACCAGTTCTTGCCCAAGGCCGGGACACCGGTCCAGGTGCCTACGCCATCGATCACATGGCCTACTACGATTACAACGTCTACTACAAACGTTACGAAGACTTCAAAGACTACGAGTACCACTGGATCGGCAAGTGGCACGACATCCGCGACGCGCGGATGCAGTACGCTTGGCAGTGGATCACGCGGCCCGAGGATGTCTACGGCACGCAGCCGTCGTTCGCCACGCGCACCGTCACCCGCACGATCGAGACCGAAGTGCAGGTCCAGCAGTGGCGTTCGGAAATGGTCGTTCAGACGCAGACCGTGCTCACCACGGAACGCATCGAGCAGAACCTGGGGAACTTCGCCTCCGCCGAGTTCGCCAACGAGTCGTTCCGCGCGGGCGAGGGCGTCACGCTGCTCGCCGGCCGCGATGTCTCGCTGAGCGGTCTCACGCGGGCCACCGGCGCCACGAGCATGGTGACGGTCAATGCCGAACGCGATGTCGTGCTGATGGGCGGCGACGCCCCTGCCGGCGCTGCCGAAGGAACGCAGTCCGCCGTCGCCGATCTCCGCGCCGGCCAAACCGTCGAGGTGCGCGGCAAGCGGTACGTCGATCTCCAGCAGGACGCGATCCTCAAGGCGGACGACAACAACGCCGCGACGAAGACCGACGCCATCAAGCTTTGGGCCGGCGACACGCTCTACGTTCGCAGCGACGCCTTCGGCGGATACGAGATCTATCTGTGGTCCGACGGCAACGTCGAAATGAAGGCGAAGCTCGATTCGGGCCACTTGATCGACGTCCGCGCGGGGCTCGGGCCCACCGGCATCGGCAGCGTGATCACCGACATCGAAGCCGACCTCTCGACGAAGGGCAGCGAGATCATCATCCGTGCGGGTAGCAATGGCGGCAGCCTACTGCTCAACGACGCCCAGATCTTCACCGCTGGTCCGCTGACGCTGGCGGCTCCGCGCGGCCAGATTTCGCATAGTGGCGGCCAGATCTCCGCCGATTCGCTCGCCGCGACGGCTCGCGATGGCATCGCCGCGAACCTTGACGTCCGCAAGGTGACGGCCGAAGTCTCCGGCACAGGCAATGT
>CAIXSC010000256.1 GCA_903921945.1 uncultured Planctomycetaceae bacterium | reverse complement strand
CCGCTGCTTTCACTGCCGCGTCTTTCGCAGCGACGGCATTGTTCGCCGCCGGCGTTTCGGCTCGGGCGGCGGATGAGCCGCTAAGCATCGGGCATGCGAACCCGGTCGCAACTCCGATGGCGGCGGCCGTAGCGACGAGCAGCCTGCGGCCGCGCGAGCGAGAGGAAGCACAAAACATGCTCATGGCGATCTTCCAGCGAACGAGGAAGCGAATTGGCAAGCGTTTTCAGGGGCGCTCGCGGTTTAGTTGGCGCGAGCGACACCGCGTTCGGCGTCGACTCGAAGTGTTCCCGAACCGCACAATTGACGCACCGTCTGACCGTCTTCGATCACGGAGAGATCGAGCGTCAAGCCTTGGTAACTGCCGACGAGGCACTCTTCGGTGGCGCGGAGGGTGAAGGTGACCTCCTTCGATTCGGCCGTGATTTCCTGGAACGGCTCGACCAGTTGCACGCCTCGTGGCAGGCGTGCCAGAGTCGCCTTCGCGGTGCCGGCGAACGGCCGCAGCGGGTTGAGCTTCACGGTGAGCGGCGCGGTTTTGCCGCGTTCGATCGACGAACGGGCGAAGCGGGCATCCACATGCGGCTCGGCCACTGTCAGTTTGAACGGCTCGCTGGCGACGTACGCTCGATTCGAATTGTCGTAGTAACCAGGGCGTTCTCCTCCACTCACGGCCGTCAGCGTCACTTGATTGGGACCGGCCACCGCGTTTCGAGCGGCGCTCAACAGGTACTCGCCCTCGGATTGGCCCGCTCGAATCGTGATCGGCGTCGCGCCGGTCACGCCACTCGGCCGCCACTCCATGCTGACCGTCACGGGGCCATCGAATCCGGATTCGCGGACCACACGGAATTTGAGCGTCATTTCACCGTTCTGAACGAGCGCCGACTTCGGCGACTCGACTTCCAAGCGAAACGGCACCGGCTGCGTCACCGCGATCGGCAATCGGTCGAGCACCGTATGCAGATAGAAGTCGTTGTTGCCGTACTGGTTCATCGCGATCACCTGGCGGAACCCGCTGGGGAGCATAGGCGGGCTGCCGGTGGAATTCGCATCCGCGGCGCCCGCTTCGGGCACCGGCCTCACGACGATATCGATCAGCTTGCCTTGCGTACGTGTTCCAGGAGCGGCTTCAAAGACAACCGGCACACGGGGCATCGATCCCGTGATTCGCGGAGCCCGCATCGTGACCCCTTCAGGCAACCCGATTGCGACCAGTTCCAATTCGCCCGCGAATGGCCGATTCGTGTTGAAGATCGACACCGAAGTGTTGTAACGGTTGCCAGCCGCCACGTTGATCACTTGGCGGGCCTGCGGCGTGAACTGGTTTTCCGGCTCGAGCGGAATGTACGTCAACACGGCGTCCGTCTCGGGTTGAATCTCAACGCGATAGACGAAATCCGGACCGCCGTTGCCGCGGTCATCCTCGATTTTCACAAGATACTCGCCGTCGGCCGGCACGGTGAAATCGAGCACCGGGTCGAGCGTGTCGCGATTCAAGCCGCCGACGGGCGGCATTCCAAGTTGATTGGGCCGGGAATCGGTAGCTCGAACGGGCGCACCGCCCGTCTTCCGATCCACAGGCGTGATCGTGATCGTCGGGTCGAGTGGCGATCCCAGCGCGTTCGCCAACGCGTGAACTCGGAACCGCTCGCCCTTCTTGCCGCGAATGTGGAACAGATCGACATCGCCCGGCTGCGACAGAATGCCATTCAGCGCGGCGGGAAGGGCGATTTCAACGGAACCAGGAAGCGTCGAGGCCACCGAGCTGGCGTCGCCGGCTAGCGACTCAGGCGAGTCATTCGGCTCGCGTTCAAGGCGGTTCGGCAGCGGCGAAACGCGAATCAGATTCGGCGTGGGCGCCGGCACGCCGCTATCCTCGGCTGAAAACGGAAACAGAGTGGCTCCGTCCGAAGGCAAACGCACCGTTTGGGTCCATTCGCCACGCGGATCGCCAATGATGCGGACAGACAACTCCTCGCCGGGTTGGCCGCCAGCCGGATACACAGCCGTGGGCCGGCTGAACGTGCCGACATGCAGCCGATACTGCTCGTTGGTGGCGTTGTAGACACAATGGCGAACGGCGACGAAGTACACCCCGTCCCGATCGGCAATTCGCGAGACGATCGGATCTTGGGCGAACAACGCCGAGTCATCCGCCGCGACGAGCGTCTTGCCCTGTTCGTCCAACAACGACAGATGCAGGTCGGGAAGCCCGCGTTCCACACCCAACCGCGCCGCTTCGATCTCCGCCGTTAACCGATCCCCCTTCTTCGCTTCGACCCGGAAAAGATCGACGTCCGTGTTGCTGACCATCCCGAGGATGGTGGAATTCAGCGAAACGGGCTTCGCCGTCTCCGGCTTGTCGTTCGGCGTCCGCGGTTGCTCGTCTTCCAGCACTGTCGGAAAAGGGCCAACGAAAAACCGCTGGTAGTCGCTCAGTCCGTTCGCCGTCCGCAACCGGATGCCATGGCCTCCGAGCACGCAGTTGTCGGCGACCTTGAGCCGCACGCGGACACGGGTCCCCGCTTCCACTCGCTCTTTGCGACCGTTGGATTCGATCTCGCCTTCGACCACTTCGATCGATTCCGCGACCATTCCCGGTTCGTAAAGCAACACTTCTTCCGGTTGCTCAAGGTACTTGCCGATGAAATGCACTTCGACCGTGGTGCCGCGTTGACCGCCGGGCGGCGACAGCCGGTTGAGACGCGGCGAGCCGGCCATCGCGTCCGCGGCCAACCACAAACACCACACTCCGGCAACCAGCGCCGGCAATCGATGTCGAATCATCGGAAACCTCGGGGAAATGGGCCAGTCGCCGCGAGCCGTCTTGTTTTGAATTTCTGCCGCGCCCGGTCAGCAAGGACGATAAGCCTGCTGCCGGGCCTCAGGACCTGCGCGCCTTCCGCGGGTCAACGTCGTCATGGCCGACTTGGCCACTAACCAAGCAGTTCGTTGACGACTTCGCCGCCATCGATGATCTCGATCGGTCGGGCGCCCGGAGTCATCAGCTCCTTGTCGGCATTGATACCGATTTGCTTGTAGACCGTGGTGAGCACGTCTTCGATGCGGACAGCGTTATCCTCGGGTTCGCTCGCGGTGCTGTTCGAGGAACCGTAGACCAAGCCGCGTTTGAATCCGCCGCCAGCGAACGCGGCCGAGTAAACGCGGGGGTAGTGGTCGCGGCCAGCCGTGGCATTGATCTTGGGAGTCCGGCCGAACTCGCTCGTCACCATCACCAGGGTGGAATCGAGCATTCCGCGGTCGTCCAAGTCGCTGATCAAACCGGCGACGGCTTGATCGAGCGTCGGGCCTTGGCGGCGCATGGCGTTTTCGATGCCCGCATGGTGATCCCAGCCACCGTAGCTGACCGTGACAAAGCGGACCCCTGCTTCAATCAACCGGCGAGCGAGCAAGAACCGCATCCCGGCCTCGTTTTGGCCATACAGTTCCTTGGTCTTCGCCGACTCTTGGGTGATATCGAACGCTTCGCGGGCCGCCGGCGAACTGATCATGGCGTAGGCCCGTTGGTAGAACTCGTCCATTGCGCCGAGGGCTTCCGCCTTCTTCGCCATCGCGCGGAAGTGCTCGTCGACCACACCGCGGATCCGCTGCCGAGTGCTGAACCGTTGTTCGTCAACGCCAGCGGGCAGCAGCAGGTCGCGGACTTGGTAATTCGAGCGGCCCGGATCGCTGCCGATCCCGAACGGACCGAACTGCGAACCGAGGTAGCCCGTGCCGGCGTACTCGCCGGCCGTCGGGACCGCGACGTAAGGCGGTAGGTTGTGGCGGGGGCCCAGTTCATGGGCGACAACGGCTCCGAGACTGGGATGGTCGATCGCGGGGCTCTTGCGATACCCCGTGAACATGGCGTACGAAGCGCGGCCGTGATCGGCTTCCTTGCCGGCGATCGAGCGGATCACCGTCATTTTGTCCGCGATCTTCGCCAGTCGGCTGAAATTCTCGTTGAACACGACGCCGCGAATCGCCGTCTTCGCCACCCCGAACGGACCGCGATACTCGAGCGGGGCCTCGGGCTTGGGATCCCAGGATTCCTGGTGCGCCATGCCGCCCGGCAACACGATCTGGATCACTCCCTTGGCTTGGCCTTCCTTGCTTTCGTACCACTTCTGATCGGCGCGGGCGGACTTTGCCCGGAGGAAGTCTCCCAGGGTCAAGCCGAGCGAACCGAGAACACCAACGCGCAGGAATTCGCGTCGCTGAGGTTGCCGAAAGTGAGCCGGATCGTCGTTCCAAGTGACTACGTCCGAGGAAGCGCGGGCCATGAGATATGCCTTTCTAGCGGTTAATAAGGTGGGAATAAGCGGGCAGAGTCGTAGGCGGGTTCTAAGGCGGGTTCGCGGGGCGGTTGCAGCTAAGTCCACCGCCGCGCGTCAATCAGGTCGGCCCGTAGGCTAAACGCCGAAACGTTGCCATCGTCTTTCGATCGGATTCGCGACGGTCGACCCGTTACGCTAACTGGCCTGCGACCACGAATCAAGACGGACTGATGGAACTTTCGGCGAACGGAAAGCCGCTGGGGCCGTGGTGGTACTGCGGGTTACTTTGCCTTGAGCGAGTTCACCATTTGCTTAAACGGTTCTTCTTGGGCAGCCATCGTGGCCTTGGGACCCGTTAGCTTCAAGAAGTGCATACCGGCCTTTTCGGTGACGATGATGGCTCCGAGCAATCGGAAGTTCTCCCGGACTTGGGCCGGGGCGAACGGGCCGGCCTGATCCCGGAATGTGCCT
>CAIXSC010000255.1 GCA_903921945.1 uncultured Planctomycetaceae bacterium | reverse complement strand
TGAACATCCTCTTTGTACGACGGACATCTTGTCCGTCGCCGCTGGAGGCGGAATTCGGCACCGCGTTGCGATTGTGGCATGGAGGCCCGGCCGTCGCCTACGGCTCGGCGGTAAACGAACGGTCGGTGCCTGGTACCAATTCGCTTCCCAACACGCTCTGGCGTATCGACGGTGAACTCGCCTTAGGCCAGCACGGCGACGTGGCTGGTCGGGATGGCTGGGACCGATGGCGAATTCGGGGGGCATGCGAGGGAGCGGTCAGTGCCTGGCACCAATTCGATTCCGGCGGATGGCTGAAAGATTGGGTAGACTGCGTTGCCCGTGAAGATTGCTTAATCGACGAAGGCGGCGAAGGTTGCTGACGGCCGCTCGAGCGGTCAGTGCCTGGCACCAATTCGCCCCAATTCGCCGCCAGCGGAATGTGGGCAGATTGGGAGCAATGCGCACTTTGGAAAGGCTGCGAAAAACAAGAAGACGGGGCAGCCTGATTAGTACAATCCGAACAATGAGTTCCTGGTACCAATTCGGGTACCAATTCATCGTCGCTTTCGGTTTCCCGGTTTCGTGCGAAGACTCGCACAACTCTCGCCGCGACTCCTGCGGGCATTCACACGGCCATTTCTCCCTACCGCCGCATCACGCCGCGGAGGCGATCCTGCTTCGCCCTCCGATTCGCCGTTCGCCTCGGACTCCCTGTCGCCGTCGTTGTCGCTTTCGATTCCGCCTTCGTTGTCGCTCTCGCTCCCGCTCTCGCCTTCGACTTCGCTGTCGTCTTAGTTGTCGCTCTCGTTCTAACTCGCACTTTCGCCTTCGCCATCGCTGTCGCCTTAGTTGTCGCCTTCGCTGTCGCCTTAGTTGTCGCCTTAGTTGTCGCCTTAGTTGTCGCCTTAGCTGTCGCCTTCGATGTCGCCTTCGATGTCGCCTTCGATGTCGCCTTAGTTGTCGCCTTAGTTGTCGCCTTAGTTGTCGCCTTAGTTGTCGCCTTAGTTGTCGCCTTAGTTGTCGCCGTCGTTGTCGCCGTCGTTGTCGCCTTCGTTGTCGCCTTCGATATCGCCTTCGTTGTCGCCTTGGATGTCGCCTTGGATGTCGCTCTCGATGTCCTCGTCCGGATCGATAACTGGTGCGAAGGGATCGTCCCACAACGTCCAGACCTCGGGGCCGGCGGCGAATTCGTCATCCGTCAACAGGCATTCCTCAAGCCGGCTTTCGATCGCCTGGCGGTCGATGTCGATGCCGATCAACACCAATTCCTGGCGGCGGTCGCCGTAGGGACCGGCGAAGTCTTCCATTACGGCCGCCCGCTCGGTTTCATCTTCCGGCCAGTCGTCGCGCGGCACCGCCGCCCACCAATGTCCCTCTGGAATAAGCGCCACCGAACAACCGGCCTGCGACCACAAGAGTGCCTCGTCGTGACGCGTGGCCAACCAGCAAAACCCCTTGCTCCGCAGCACCCCTGAGAGCGGATCGCCCTGGAAAAGATCCCACAGTCGCCGAGCATGAAATGGCCGCCGCGCCCGAAACACGAAACTGGTAATGCCGTACTCGTCCGACTCCGACGTCTCCGCACCGCGCGACTGGTCCATCCAGCCTCGAGTCGCCGCCGCCCGCTCCATGTCAAACCGGTTCGTGTTGAGCACCTCTTCCAACGGCACACGGCCATAGGAAGCGCGGATGAAACGCGCCGTCGGATTGATCAACCTGAGCAACCGCTCCAGCCCCTCGACTTGCTCCGGCGTCACACGATCGATTTTGTTCAGCACCAGAACGTCGGCGAATTCAATCTGTTCGGTCAACAGGTCCACAATCCGCCGCTCGTCCGTCTCGTTCAACTCCATCCCGCGGTCCCGCAACGCGTCCTCCGAACCAAACTCGGTCAGAAAATGCTCGGAGTCGACAAGCGTCACCATCGTATCCAGCCGCGCGACATCCCCAAGCGACTTGCCGTCGTCGTCCGCGAACGTGAACGTCTCCGCCACCGGCATCGGCTCGCTGATCCCCGTCGACTCGACGAGCAGGTAGTCAAACCGCCCTTCGCCCGCCAACCGGGCCACCTCGCGCAACAGATCTTCGCGAAGGGTGCAGCAGATACAGCCGTTGGTCATCTCGACCAACTGCTCGTCAGCGCGCGACAAAGTCGCCTCGCCCCTCCGCACCAACGCCGCGTCAATGTTCACTTCGCTCATGTCATTGACGATCACCGCCACCCGCAATCCGCGGCGATTCGCCAGCAGATGATTCAGCAGCGTGGTCTTTCCTGCCCCCAAAAAACCCGACAAAACCGTCACTGGCAACCGTCGCTGCGGCATTTCCATCGTCCCCATCTCCTTGCTCGGTCTCGCCGGTTCAAACAGCCCGGCGACTCGTTTTGCAAATGATATGCAGGTGCGACTTCCATGTAAAGTGGGCCGAGCGATTCGCGGAGTCCGCCCCCCCGGCCGTACCGCGGTTCCATGATGCCACGGTTCCATCATGCCACGGTTCCATGATCGCCGATCACACAGCCGAGTCATCCCGGTTGCAGCGCAGCCAGCGTCGTCGCGAACGGCGGCTGACTAACGGGCTCGCAGCGTCGGCGGCGGTCGCAAGTCGAACGATTGCTCGGCCGGCGCGTCGCCCGCCGGATAACGTTCCGAATTTGGCGTGGGAGGCAGGCTGCGGGGGTAGTACGCGCCCGAATGCCAGCGCCCGATCGGACTGACGGAAGCGAACCGTTCTTCCAAGAACGTCACGCCATGGGTTTCGAGGATCGCGCCCGATTGCCGCTCGAGATTGGCGAGTTGCGTGTTGAACTGCAACAGGGCGTTCGCCTCGGCGCTGATCGTGTTGCCCCAATCGGTGATCGCTTGCAGCACGTTCAGAAAGATGACTCGATCCGACCGGTATTGCGCAAGTTGCTGTTCGAGATTCAGACGGGCCGCCTCGCGAGCCTCCTGATATGCCAGGAACTGCTCGTAGGCTTGATCGATCGCCCGCACATTCAGCGCCAGCGAGTGAACGGCCGCATGAAGACCTTGTTGGAGGTTCATCCGATCGCGGGCGATGATCAGTTCGCGGCGACGGGTCGAAGCGCGTGCCTGGCGCAATCCGAGCGGCACGGAGAAGTTGATCCCCAGGTCCCATTCCGTGAACTGTCCGGGGCCGGACTGAAAGGTGGTGCCGTCGGAAAGCACACCCTCGATTCCGTTCCAGCGGTAGGTTCCAACCGCGTCGAGCTTCGGGAGGGCCTGGTTCTGAGCGAGCAGCAACGACTGTTCGTCGGCCTCGAGAATCAACTTCAACTCGACCAAGTCCGGCCGTTGCCGCTCGGCCATTTCGATGAGCCGCAACCAATCCGGTTCGAATGGCTCGCGGATTGGCGGTGTCACCGGCACGAGCACACTGCCGTCGGACGGCGGCAGACCGAGCAAGTTTCGCAGCGCGGCTTCCCGTTGCAGCACGTTGGCTTCGGCTCCAATCAACGTGGCACGAAAGTTCGCCAACGTTAACCGGGCCTGCGCCAATTCAGCCGCGTTGCTGATCTGGGCGCGCACGCGCGCCTCGGTGAAACGCACTGCCACTTGGGCCTGCTCGACCTGCTGTTGACGCGCCCACAGGTCTGTCCGCGCGAATACCAGTTGCCAATAAGCTTCGATCGTCCCCCGCACCAACTCCTGCACCGAGTCCTTGAGTTGGAAATAGGATCGTTCGGTCTCGATGCGCGCGAGCACCACCGAAGCGAGGTTCGTGGCGATACCTGCGCCGGCGAGCAGCGGTTGCGTGAAACCTAAAGCCACGGTCGGCGTTGCCGACTGAACGAGTTGCGGAACCATCGGATCGTTGTCGAATCCATAGCGACCAGAGCGAGTCGGATTCGTGGTGACATCCAAGGCAGCCTCGCCGCCCGTCGACACCAACTTTTTCAAGCCCATCCCGAACTCGTAGGAATCGGTATGGAACGTGTCGACAACTTGCGGTGTTCCGACCAGGAATTCACCCGGTCTATCAACCTTCAACCACTTGTTTCCAACGGTCAACCGCGGGTCGAACTTCGCCTGTTCTTCGTCGATCGCCGTGTTCGCGACGGCGACGTCAAAAATGGTGCGGCCACTGGTCGTGGCGTTGACCCCGGTCAGCAGTCGCACGACCTGGGAGCGCGCGAGCGACATTTGAATCGCGGCATCCAAACTCAGTTGCTGGACGACGGCTTGGTCGCCGGGACGACGAACGGTTCCTGGCTCGCTGACTGGCAATGGCGTCGGCGGCAGGCCTTGAGGGTCCCGGACGTCGAGCGTTCGTTGCTCGGGCCGCCAGGCTCGCTGCCACAACTGGGCGCGGACTTGATGAGGCCCAGCCGCGGCCAGGACCGCGACGACCGCGATGGCCAGAAGAACAACCCGCGGGAATCGCCGTTGTTCCCGACCGCGAACGGCGTGTGGCTTCGAGGCAGCGGCCAACGGCGCCGGAGAAATTGCGGCACGGTTAGCGAGTTGCAAGTCCATGATTACGCCGATTGAACGGTGCCTGTTACATCGCCCGCTCGGAGAGAATCGGCAGTTTGTATCGGTTATTCCATCTTTTCCGGCGCGGCGACGCGGAAATCCTGGACCAGTTTGTCCATCACACGCCCTTCGGCGAGCTTAATGGGCCGTCCTTCGGGGGACACATTCTCCGATTGCGGATCGAGTCCGACGGCGGCGCAGACGGTGGCCAGCAGGTCCCCGACGTCGGTTTTGCCGTCACGAACTTCCATTCCGTCCTCGCTCGTCGCGCCGTGGACCGTGCCACCGCGCACGCCGCCGCCGCTTAACACGCATGTCCAGGCGGCGGGAAAATGGTCGCGGCCGGCGGACGTGTTGATCTTGGGCGTTCGCCCGAACTCGCCCATCCACACGATCGTGGTGGATTCCAACAAACCGCGCTCGCCCAATTCGATCAAGAGCCGCGACCAGCCGGCATCCAGTTCGCTGGCAAGCGTTTGCACGGCGGGAAAATTATTGGCATGGGTATCCCAGCCGAGGCCATTTTCGCCACCAGCAAGGGCAACTTCCACGAATGGGACGCCGCGTTCGAGGAGACGCCGGGCCAGCAAACACCCCTGGCCAAACCGCCCCTTGCCATACGCTTCGCGGACCGACGCCGTTTCCTCCTCCAACGCGAAAGCCCGCGCGACGGGATGCCGCATGAGCCGCAGCGCGTTGCGATAAACGGTGTCCTGCGCCTGCGGGCCGGCTGACGGATGCTTTCCCAAAAACCGCTGTTGCAAGGAGCCCCACAGCGCCTCGCGAGCGGCGAAGCGTCGATCCGGCACATCGCCGGGAGGAGCCAAATCCTCCACCGGCAACCGCGCGAATCCGGCCGCGTCGGCAGCTCCCGCCGACCCGGGTTGATCGAGCGGAGCGACGGTCAGCGGCGCGAATCGCGGCCCGAGAAAACCGGACTCGAAGGCGCTCGGACTGAAGGTGCGAAACGGCGAGATGCTGACGTAGGAAGGCACTCCGCTGGCGGCCAGCGATTCACCCAGTTCCTTGCCGAGCACGGCTCCGATCGCCGGATATCGAATGGGCCCCTGCGGCGGCCGGCCCGTGTGCATCGACTGCGTGCCCCGGCCGTGATCGCCTTCCTTGGTGCTCATGCCACGGACAATCGCCAAATGCTGAGCAAGCTTTGCCAATTTCGGCAAATGTTCACAGACACGAATTCCCGGCGTCGCCGTGTCGATGGCGCGAAACGGACCGCCATTCGCGTGCCCCGGTTTCGGATCGAACGTGTCCAGTTGCGAAGGACCGCCGGCCATCCACAGCAGGACGCAGCGGCGAGCCGGCCCCGTGGCCGTTGACGATTCGCGATCGGTCGCGTGTGCCAGTCGCTGCAGCCAGCCGCTGCCGCTGGTCCCGAGCAATCCCAGGCCCGCGAGGTATTGGGGCAAGGAACTGGCCAACGACCGGCCCAACGACGCGGTCCAAGCAGCCCGCATCGACATGGCAGCCGCCGAGCCGAACCACGCCCGGCGAGTCGATTTCCCCATCCCAGAGCTTCGCGGCATACGGGCCTCCCGTGGATAAACTCGGTTCCCTGGATGGAATCCGTTCACCCCGAAAAAATCGCCGGCGGCAGGTCGGCACCTTGCCAACGTTCGCGTGGCGAGTGCTAGCAACCCATTAGTCGCGAATCATGGCGCGGCGTCAAGCGCATCGGCGAGAAAGGTCAACGAATCGGCGGTCGCATCGAGCCACGTTCCAATCGACACGCCACCTCCGTGTCCCGCACGCGAATCGACTCGCAGCAGCACCGGACGCTCGCCCGCTTGGCATGCTTGCAGTGTGGCGGCGAACTTCAAACTATGGGCCGGCGGGACTCGGTCGTCATATTCGGCGGTCGTGATCAGCGTGGCGGGATACTCGCGTCCAGACCGCACTTGATGCAGCGGCGAGTAGCCGATCAGAGTCGCGAAGTCCCGCGGATCGTCCGCCGAGCCATATTCGGGAATCCACGCGCGCCCCAGCGTCCATTGGTGGTATCGCAGCATATCGAGCACCGCGACTCCAGGCAGCGCGGCGGCGAACAGCTCAGGCCGCCGGGTCATCGCCGCGCCGACGAGCAGGCCGCCATTCGAGCGGCCCGAGATGGCCAAACGGCTGGGCTGCGTGTAGCCCTGCCGCACCAGCCACTCGGCCACAGCGATAAAATCGTCGATCGCGTTCGGCTTGAGGTGCCTGCGGCCCGCCGCATGCCACTCGCGGCCGAACTCGCCACCGCCCCGCACATTGGCCACCGCCAACAAGCCGCCCATTTCGAGCCACACGAGGTTGGAGAGCGAGAACGCGGGAGTGAGTGGAATGTTGAAACCGCCGTAGCCGACGAGCAGGGTCGGTTGACCGCCGTTTCGCGCCATTCCGCGGCGTCCCACCAGCGTGACAGGCACACGGGTTCCGTCGGAACTCTGGCAGCTCGTGAGCACCGTTTCGTAGTCGCCTTCGCGAAACGGAACCCGCGATCGATGGAGCAATTCGCAACCGCCTGTGGCCACGTCCAATCGATAAACGCTTGGCGCAGCGGTGTAGGTCGAGTGGGCGAAATAGGTGTGTGAGTCACCCCGTTGACCTTCCAATCCGACAACCGTCCCAGGCTCGGCGAACTTCAGTTCGTACGCTCGCTGGCCGTTCACGTGATGCACAAACACCCGTGACACAGCGTCGTGCAGGTAACGCAGGACCAACTTGCCGCCTACGAGATTGGCGTCGCGCAGCGTGTCCGCTGACTCGGGGACGACCGTGCGCAGCGAACATGCGGACGCCGCGTCCGCCCATGGCTGTGCCGGGTTGGGCACGTCGGCCAGCGTCCGGGGCGAAGATGGCGGCAATGACGGACGTGACGAAGACGGCAGCGGTGGCAATCCGGCCAGTTCCACCGCCACGACTTGGCCGCGGGGAGCCTCCCAATCGGTTGTGAACCAAAGCGTGCCATGTTGACCGCCAACGAACTGGAATTGGGCATCCAGGCCGGCGAACAGTTGGCGTGCCGCCACATCGGGTCGACGGCGATCGACAATAAACACTCGATGGTCGCGATCGAGTCCGGTTGATTCGCGGATGACCAATTGGGCCGCGTCGTCCGTCAGGGCGCAGTCGAGCCATAGTTCGCCGCGTCCAGAGGTTTCCCAAATGCGCGTATCCCGGTCCTGCGAATCGCCGACTTGATGGAAGCAGACAGCGTGGCGGCCATCCGTTTCGACGCGGCAGTAGTAGAAGCCGCGGTGGTCCTCGGTCCAAATCAGGTCGGAGTATGGCGCGTCGTGCAGACGGTCGGGCAAGTCGTTTAGGGTCCAGAGGTCGCGTACGCGGATCTCTCGGCGATCGGCTCCACGGCGACGGACTCCGTAGGCAAGGTAATGGCCGTCCAGGCTGACTCGCCAACCCGAAAGTGACAGCGTTCCATCGCCTGATTGCGCGGGATCGAGCACGACGTTTGCCTGGGATTCGCCTTCCCGGCGGCTCACCAACACCGGCTGCGCGCCCCCCGCTTGATTGCTGAGGTAGTACAAGCGACCGCCGCGATGTGATGGCACACTGGCCGCTTCATGGCTCGCGAGCGTCTCGAGGCGTTGACGGATCCAATGGCGAGTGCGTTGCCGTTCCGAACTGGCGTTCAAGAAACGCTGCGTGAGTTCATTCTGAGCGCGAATGAAATCGCGAGTCTCGGCGGCGGTGGGGATTTCGAGCCACCGATACGGATCGGCGATCGCGACACCATGGTAGAGATCGGTGCGCGACTCGCGTCGAGCGGCCGGATACGGCAGCATGGGCGGCGCGAAACGCAGCACAAAGACGGCATCCAGCGAAGGCGATTCGGCTTGGACGAACGAGGTCGGAAACCAGAACGATAGCAGCAGCGCGACCAGCCACACCCGCGTCACGACGGAATTCAGTCGCGATGACCAGCCATGGCGTTGGGTGGGAGGGGAAGCAAGGCGCTGCCCAACTCGGGCCACGGTACGGAACGGGAGTCGGTCGGCGGAAGCCTCGCGCGGTCGAAACGGCATGTTGATAAGGGCGACTGGTCGGGCGCCACGAGACAGGAGGGGAAGCGGCGAGTTTTTTCGCGAGCCGTGACCGCCGTCCTCGCGCCCCGTTTTCCGACTGTCCGCGCGTGGCAGCGTCAACGCGTTGCCGGCGGGCAACCCGTGCGGCAACCCGTGCGGCAACCCATACAGCAACCACGCACGGAAACCACGTGCGGAAACTACGCAAGGAAACCACGTGTGGAAACAGGTGCGGCAACCAGGGCGGTTGCGACATTCAGGCGACGATCACAAAGGGACTTTAGCCCAGAAAGGATGCTGGCGATCGCCACGAGTCCGCACATCTTCCAGCATCGTTTCCAAGGAAGGCGTGACCATAACGCCTTTGCCGTTTATCTGGATCCGGCGGCTGAAATCGACCATCTCCGGGGCCAGCCAAACGGTCGTCTTCGCGCCGCCTTGATCGACGTTCACCCCGTTGTTTTCGGTCAGCTTGCCGCTGAACGTCGCGGGCGTGGTATTGCGAGGCGGCGGCCAGTTGGCGGGGACCACCATCGTTCGCGCGGGGAATTCGCGGAACTCGACGTACCAAAAAAAATTATCCCAAGGCCGCAGCGATTGGCACTGGAATTCGCGGGGGAAGAATTCCCGCTGGTGCAACCGCATCCACTCGAAAATCCGCAACTGCTCTTCCTGGAAGTGCTCGTGACCGCGTCCCAAGTATTCGGTCACCATCACGTCGAAGCCCGTGAACTTCATGTAGCGATCGAATTGCTCGGCGTTGCGTTTCATCCGCTCGCCGTCCAGTTCGCCCACGACGAAATACATCGGAACATAGCGGCCATTGCCCCAATACCGTCCGACGTACTTGTCGGCGGTCGCGACAATCGGAATGATCCCCGCCCAAAGATCGGGATGCGCGAACGCGATATCCCAGACCGCGTCGCCGCCCGCCGAATGACCGCTCAAGTACACGCGGTCGCTGTCGATCGAAAACCGTCGCATAGCGTCGCGGAGCGAATGGAGCACCGCGGCATGTTCGCGCGCGGAATACTCGTACCGCGTTTGGTGCTCCCGGCGCCAATCGGGCGCGATCACGATGTATCCGTTGCGCGAGGCTTGACCGACAGGCATCTTCAGCTTGGGATCGTAACGGCCGGTCCACCACAGCATCTGTTGCGCGGGCGCGAGGCTGGGATTGCCGAGCGTGACGACACACGGATAGCGCCGATACGGGTCGTACTCGGGGGGCACCTGCACGTGGTAGACGAATTCGGCCTGATCCGCCACGCCTGGAATGCGAATCGCGAACTGTCCCGGATTGAGGTTCGCCGCGTTAGGGTCAGCCGCGTTAGGGCCCGCCGCGTTCGGGCCGGCCGCGTTCGGGCCGGCTGCGTTCGGTCCGGCCGCGTTCGGGTCCGGTTTGTTGTCGGCGGGTGTGGCGGCGTCCGCTCCATCGGCGCCGGTCGCGTGCGGGTCGAGTGGCGGTTTCATGTGGGCGAGCAGTTTGGCCATGTTGGCCGGCGTCGCCCCTTCTTTGCTGAGGAGCGCGTCGAGGATTTCGCGGCGTTCGCCCGGTTCGCGCGTGCGCAGGTAACGTTTCGCCAGGTCGCGGATATCGGCGAGCGAGAGGCTGACCGAGAGGTTGTCGGTAGCCGAGCCGGGGCCAAGCAGCCAGCCGCTGATGGCGAGCGAGATTTTTTGTTCGCGAGTGAGTTCCTCGGCGCCAGCCAATCGCAGGAAGTCGGCGAATCGCGGCAAGGTGTTGAAGTTCATTTCGAGCTGGATTTCGCTGGTCAGGCCTTCAATCCGAGCCCGCCGGGCGCCATCTTCCAACTGGCCGACCATCTTGGCCAACGCTTCGACACCTTGTTTGCCTTGCTGGAACCGTTCCTCGTATTCCTGCAACGTCTCGCGGACCTTCACGAGCGTTTCACCCGCGATACCTTGTGTGGGAAAATCCCGCAGCAATTCGATCGCCAGTCGATGTTGTCCAACGGTGCGGCGCAGCTCGACTTCTTGCAGCAACCGGCCCGCGCTGAGCTGCAACAGTTCGCGTTCCTGCTTCGCGAAGCCGGCGAGCGCGGGGAAGTCGCGGATGACTTCCGCCAGTTCCTGCCGCGCGTCTTCAAAGCGTTCGGCTTGGGTGAAGAGCCTCACGATCCGCAGACGCTCATCAGGGTTTTCGCTGTTGATTTGGCGCCGTAGCACCTTGCTGAGCACTTCCCGAGGGATCGCGTTGGTCGACACCCGCATATCCCATTGCAACGGCCCCTCGACCGCCAAGCCTTCGATTTTGCAGTAGAGCGGCGAGACTTCCGTAATCCCCTGGACCACCGACAGCGGGCCCTGCCCCGTCTGCATCGTGTAAATGCGATTGCCGAACTCGTCGAACGGCGCGATCCGAATGACCGGCCCGACCGCCCCAATCCGTTTCGTGCCGTTGGCGACCCGCTTTTCAATTCGGATCCGCTCGTAAACCGGATTCTCCGCCACGTAGCCATCCGCGCGAACTTGCCGGCCAGGAAAATAGGTCCGCCGCAGTTGGTCGTCGACGAACACGACCGGCGTCGGCGCTGTCGGGTCGGAATTAGGAGTCAGCGGGTTTTCGTGGATCGACGCGATTTTGCCGACACTGCCGCGGACCTGAATGCCGTTTCGCAGTGTGATCGTATCGGCGTCCGCTGGAACGCCCGCGACCCCAACCGCGATCCAGCTTGCGACGGCCATTCCTAAGATTCGGGCTCGCATCCGCGATCCTCCCGTTCGGGTTGTGACAAGACGAGCGTATTGTGACGGATTCCGCGGGGGCGTCAACGAAACGACGGCCAGACCGGCATGGCCCCCGGTGTTTCCCCCCGAAGGTTCCCGAAGTTGACAGACTCCCGCACCGATCCCACAATTCGACGCACCCCGTCACACTCAACCCAATCGCTAAACTCAACTCATTCCGCGCGAAACTCCAGAACGTCCCGTTGCCGCCATGACCGACCCTCGCGATCCGCCCGAAGCCAACCGCGAACTCGGCGGAACCATGTCATGCACGGAATTGGCGGGCCGCTCACTCCGCCCGGCCACCAGAACCGCACTAACCCGAGCGATCGGAGTGCTCGCGGTTGGTGTGCCAACGTTGACCGTCGCGTTCGCAGTCGTCATGGCTGGTTTCCTGCTGGCCGAGTCGATCGCCGATGCCGTGGCGGTTCGCGTCTTGCGAGCCGCAGGCATAATCGTGCTCCTGTTGCTGGTCGCGGACGGCCTGCTGCTCGCCAGTATCCTAGGATTAAGATTGAAAACGCAAACAGAGCCGGCCGAAGGCGTCGGCGCCACGCCGCTCAACGCCCCGGACACGTCCGATTCGCCAGCCGAAGTTCCACTTCCACCCCGTGCTCAGAATCGCGATTAGAACCGCGACCGGATCATGCCCATTCGTTTTTCCTGTCGCCATTGCGGCCAACGACTGAGCGTCGCCGACAACAAGGCAGGCACGGCATCCCGCTGCCCGAAATGCCGCCAGCCGCTGGTTGTGCCCGCCGTCACCTCGTCGACGAATACGACGACAGCAACGGCAACTCCAGCAACGGCAACTCCGGTGAATGCGTCTGAAGGGCCGGCGTCTCCCGCCGCCGCGAACTCGACGGCGGCACGCGCTACGTCGGCGGTTCCGCAACCTCCAGTCCCACCCACGCCAACCGCGACCGCACCAACCGCGAACTCACCAACCGCGAACTCACCAACCGCGAACTCACCAACCGCGAACTCACCAACCGCGAACGCT
>CAIXSC010000254.1 GCA_903921945.1 uncultured Planctomycetaceae bacterium | reverse complement strand
GGCCCCATTTTCAAGCCCTGAAAGGGCGAAATATATCAGCGGGGGGTGAAACCCCTCGGCAAGTGTGGGTGTGAGAGTGTGAGAGTGTGGGTGTGTGGGCGCGAGTGTGTGGCTCTAAAAACCCACCCGGCCCCATCAAGCCCTGAAAGGGCGAAATACATCAGCGGGGGGTGAAACCCCTCGGACAGGTTCGGAGGGCGTGAAACTCCTCGACCAAATTCCATCTACCCAAAAACAAAAAAGGGCGCCCCGACATCACTTCACGAACCGGCGACGCTGAAAGCCGAACTGCGACGCATGCTCGACGATCCCAAGGCAGCCCGGTTTGCAAGTTCCTTTCCCCGGCAATGGCTGCAACTGCACCGAGTCGGCCAATTCCCGGCCGATTCCGAACTCTACCCAGACTACGACAAGTGGCTGGAACAGAGCATGGTGCTGGAGACGGTGGGTTACTTCGAAACCGTGCTGCAAGGCAACCGGTCGATCCGCGAGTTTCTGGACTCCGACTGGACATTGCTCAATCCGCGTTTGGCTTTGCACTACGGATTGCCGCCCCTGACGGAACCCGGTTTCCGCAAAGTGGCGTTGGGGCCCGCGAGTGGCCGGGGCGGACTGTTGACTCACGCCTCCGTGCTGTCGCTCACCTCGGATGGCACTCGGCATCGTCCCGTCCATCGCGGAGTTTGGGTTTCCGAAGCGGTTTTTGGCCGCACCCCGCCGCCACCGCCGCCCAACGTCGAACCGCTCGCCCCTACCCCCAGCGACCGTCCCAAAGCCACAATCCGTCAGCAACTGGAAGCGCACACGACCCATGCGATCTGCGCGTCGTGCCATGCGAAAATCGACCCGCTGGGTTTCGCGTTCGACAATTTCGACGCGATCGGCCGCTGGCGGACCGAGGAACGGGTGATCGGCGGTCAGGGTGCGAACCCGCCAGTCGATCCGAGCGGACGCTTGCCGGATGGCCGCCCATTTCGCGGCGTGGTTGAATTCAAGGCGTTGCTGGCCCAGGATTTGGATCGCTTCGCCGAGGCGTTCGTCGAGCACTTGGCAACCTACGCGCTGCGGCGAGTGATGACTATCGACGATCAGCCTCGTCTCCGCGAGATCGCTACCGCCAGCAAGCCTAACGAGTATCCCCTCCGAACCGTCATCGAAAACCTTGTGCTGTCCGACTTATTCCAGCAACGGTAACTCCCATGGCCGGCGGTCCGGCTAAAAAAATCGGCGGTCCGTAAGTTGGCGAACCGCCTTCGTTTCCAGTCGGTACTCCGGGAGGCCGTTCAACCAGGCGTTAAATCCCGCTCAAGTCCCCCAGTCCACCTGACCGATACAACCGGCACGCAGGGCTTTGTCTGCGTGATCGACAACACCGTGGGACCATCCACCGCGGTCGTGGCAAGCGGGAGAGCGACATGATTGCGAACGTCTTCATCTACGGCACACTGATGTGTGTCGCAGGCCAGTTGGACGTGCCCCAATCACCTTCTTTCCGGGCGTCGTCGCCCAGTTACGCGCCGGTACCCGTGATCGCGCCGCCGCCGGCACGCCATTCAACGGGTCAGACTCCATCCAATCCTTTTCCTCCTGACACCTACGGTACGGGCGAGCTGAACCGCGCGGGCGGGTCTTTCCCGCCTTCGTCTGGGGAGCCAGCGTCCTGGGTCCCACCGTCTGTGGCGGCATCGTCTGTGGCGGCATCGTCTGTGGCGACACCGTCTGTGGCGGCACCGTCATCGGTGCCGGCATCTTCGGCGGCTGGGGGAACTTACGCGGTGTCGCCGGCCGGGTTTTCGGAATCAGGCGGGCAGCAACAGTCATCCACGAAAGGCTTTGCGCCGCGTAATCAGAGCGGGCAGCCGACGCCAAGCCAATCGAGTTCGAGTTCGCGGAGTATGGATGCCGCCGCTCCGTTGCCGGCGATTCTCGCCTCGAAGTCAGCCACCTTGAAGCCGGAAAGCATCGTGGCGGTCACTCCTGGATCACTCGTCGCGGCCATCGACGACATGACCAACTTTTCGGACCCAGCCACCTGGTGGCGCAATCTACTGCGGTTGGTGCGTCAACGCGGCAGTGAACTGGCCATCAACCTGTTGTCGGCCGTGACGATTCTGATTGTCGGACGGTGGTTTGCGAGGGTTTCTTCCAAGTTGCTCGGCCGTTTGGCAGCGCGGGCGAAATGCGACACGACTCTGGCGAAATTCGCATCGCATCTGTCGTACGCCGCGATTCTGGCGCTTGTCGTGTTGTCGGCGTTGCATCGGATTGGGATCGATACGACTTCGTTTACGGCCGTCGTGGCCGCTGCCGGGTTGGCGGTCGGTTTGGCATTGCAGGGGTCGCTGGCGAATTTCGCGGCGGGCGTGCTGCTGATCGTCTTCAAGCCGTTCAAGGTGGGCGACTCGGTGCTAGCCGGGGGTTCGACGGGCACGATCGAGGAAATCCAGATCTTCAACACGTTGATCCGGACAGACAACAACGCCGTAGTCATCGTCCCGAACGGTTCGATCACCGCCGCGACGATCACGAATTACTCGGCCGAATCGACGCGTCGTATCGATATCACGCTCCGCTGCTCGTACGACAACAACCTGCTGGAATTGAAGCGGTTCCTGCTCGAACTGCTGGCAGCGGACGACCGGGTCTTGCAGTTGCCGCCACCGGTGGTGGCGATCGACCAATTGGCGGACACCGGGATGCACGTCGTCGTGCAACCCTGGGTGCGGACCGAATACCTTCCAGCGGTGCGGGCGGACTTGCTCGAGGCGATCAAGGTGGGATTTGAGCGGCACGGATTTCGCATGGTGGGCCAAGTAAAACCGCCGCTCGCGATCCGTCGTGTCGCAGCGTGACCTACAGTTGACCGTGCGGGCGGGGCAATCCTTGCGGATTTGTCAGCCCGTATCGATTTGGCGTCGAGTAGAATCCCTCGCGTTGTTGCAGCCCGCCCGCTAGACTCCGCGACCTTCTTTCCGTGGCCAAGGGGAGTGACGAGTTCCGATGGGGAAATGGACGTTGACCGGCGCCCGCCGGGCGATCGTGGTCGGTGGTAGTTTGGCGATGGCTTACACGCAGGTGACGACCTGCCCGCTGTTGATCGAGTTCGGCCGTCAACTGGGCGCGACGGGTCTGCACATCGGCATCTTAGGGGCCGCGCCAACCGGGCTGTTTTTCGTGCAATTCCTGGCGGCGATCGTCACCAAGCGGTCGGTCTATCGTCGAAACTGGTGGTTCTTCACCAGCCTGCTGCATCGACTGTCCTACTTGCCATTGGCGTGCGGTCCGTGGTTCTTTCCCGAATGGTCGAACGAAACCTGGGTGTGGTGCCTGGTCGCGGCGACCTTGATCAACCATGGATTGCTGCACTTCGGCACACCGCTCTGGCTGTCATGGATGGGCGACTACCTGCCCAAAGAAGGACTGAGCCAGTTTTGGTCCGTCCGGCATTTGTGGCAGCAGTGGACAGCGGCGGCCACGCTGCTGGGATGTTCCTTGGTTTTCCTGCACAGCGGCCTGGGAATCTGGGCTTCGTTCGGACTGCTGGTCGGCGTGGCGACCGTGCTGGGAATTGTCGATTTGCTGCTGTTCCTCAAGGTCGAGGAGCCACCCGCGAAGCATGGTCCGGCTTGCGATTGGCGAGCCGTTTTGGTGGCCCCGTTCCGCCACGAGCGTTTTCGGTCGTTCATTGAATACGCCTGCTTTTGGCACTTCGCGGCGATGGTGGGAGCTCCGTTCATCAGCATGTATCTGTTACAGCAGGTGGGCATGAGCCTGGACCGGGTGCTGATGGTATGGGCCATCTCGTGGATTGGCGGCGCCCTGTGGTCGAGAAAGTTCGGTCGGATCGCCGACCACTACGGTCATCGCCCCATCCTCGTGCTGTGCACAATGCTTAAGGCGGTGAATATGGCCGCCTTACTGCTCATCCCCCGAGATCCGACACTGGCGTTCTGGATCTTGGTGCCCGTGCTGATGATGGACGCGTTGCTCAACGCGGGCATCAACATCGCGAACCAGGGCTATCTGCTGAAATTCTCCCCCGCGGAAAACCGCACCATGTTTCTGGCGGCAGGCAATGCGTGGGCCGGCTTGATCGGCGGCATCACCGCCGTCTTGACCGGACTGGCGCTCGCTCGCGCCCAAGGTTGGCAGTCGAGCGTCCTCGGCCAGACGATCGGCCCGTTTCATGTGGTCTTCGGAACCAGCTTTCTCTTGCGGATTGTCGCGGTAGCGATGGCGCGACGCGTTCGGGAACCAGAAGCCCAACGTACGCCCGCCGTTCTTCGGGAACTACTGCGGGATTTCGCTTTCCCGCTGCCACGGCGTGTCGCGACGCTACTGGCGGCACCGTCACGCGAATTGGCGGAGTCCCCGGCCAGCTCGAGACTGCCCGCTTCAGGAGTCACGGTGGCAGGAGTCACGGTGGCTGGGGTAGCTGTCGCTGGGGTAGCTGTCGCTGGGGTAGCTGTCGCAACGGCCACCGCTTCGAGCCGCGCCGCCTGATCGTCGCGACCCCCGACAGCTTCGCCGCTTGATCGTTGCGGAAGCGATCATCGCCAGAGCACGAAGATCAAGGAGAACGAAGCGTTTGATGCCAACTTTTTGTCCCGGCCCTAGGTGCCGGTGAACCTCG
>CAIXSC010000253.1 GCA_903921945.1 uncultured Planctomycetaceae bacterium | reverse complement strand
GGCGGTGTGCCAAACGGTGTGCCAGCTGGTACGCTAGCCGGTGCGTCAACCTGTGCGCCAGCCGGTAGCGGGTCGACCGGCGGGTTGGGATTCTGACCGGGAGCCGATGAGGTCTGACCGATTGCGGGGACGGAACCATTTTCCGGCTTCGGGTTGGCCAGGTTCGGGTTGGCCGGGTTCGCGTCGCCAGCCTCGCCGGGTTGATCATCGAGCGTGCTGCCGTAGTCGCGTGTCAGATATCGCAGGGTCGAAAGCATGCGTGCGTCGGTTGCCGATACTTGCCGCCCGATCCACACCGGTTCGGCAAAGTTGCGACTCAAGTTCGAAAGCGGCGAGAAATCCCGGCCGGGGCGACGGAGCAGGCACCCGTTCAGGAAATTGTCAAAGCTGCGCCACACGCGGATCGATTCGTCGCCGCAAGGCAACGCGGTCACGACGACACGGCCGCCCCCCACACGCCGCTCGCAAACCAAATCGCCCGTGTTCGGTAAAAACGTCCCTTCGGGTCGCAAGGCGAGTGTCACGCCGAGCAGCGGACGGCCGCCGGGTGTCGCCAAGGTACGTGGCAGGTTTGGTTGTTTCGTGCTGGGCAAGGTCCAGTAGTCATTGATCGCTTTGAGATCGTCGGGCTCCAAGTCACGGCTGCCGTCGCTGTCCGCTGGCAGGAATGGATCCAGGAAGCTGTTTTTCAGTCTGTCGAGCGAGCCTGGGCCGCTGATGATGAGCTGGCCGCCCCAATGGATCCAATCCAGCAGCGCCTGCTGCTGCTCGCTGGACAACAAGTTCGGATCGATGCCGTCCCAGAACACGTATGCGATGCTGGTCCAGGTCAGCGGATGCGATGGCAGCGGCACGAATTGGTCGACGGGCGGTATCACCACGCGATAGTGGAATCGCCGGGAGCCTTCGGCATCGAACGCGGGCGGCGCGATCGAATCAAGAACCTTGATGTAGCGGTAGTCGTTTGGCTCGCGGGCAAGCACGATGAGGAAGTTCTCGTACGGTTGCATGGCGGTCGTGGCTTCGCGGCTTTCGCCCAGCAGCTTGCCGCTGCGAGCCGCGAGGAGTCGGCCGTCGAACCATACGCGGCGAATCTCCTGCGACTGTTCGTTGCGGGCCTCCCGCGGCACGTAGGTGGTCAGTTCGAGCGTGCGGGCTTGGCCCTTCGGCAAACCGATCGGCCGCGCCAGCCGCAGATGAAAGTCGGTTTGTTCCACCAGGTACGGTTTGCTGTCGGAATCGGTCGCCGAAAGCTCGAACTCGGCCGACATGTCGAAGTTGTTCGCCCGCAACTGCTCCGTCATCGTCACCCAATGGCCCGGTTTGACGAAGTTTTGCACCTGATCCGGGTCGTCAGGGTAGCTGGTCAGCTTGGTCAGCTCGTAGTCGGGCAGCTCCTTCTTCTTTTTCAGCTTGAGCTGCTCTTCCGCGTCCTTTTTGGCCTTCTCTTCCTCCTCGGCCTTCTTCTTCGCCGCCGCGTTGTTCGAGCGGCAGCCCGAGCAGCCAGCGGACATCGGAAGGACTAAAGCGAGCACCAGGAGCCAGCCAAGCGGCGCGGCTCCAATCGCCCACGCGGATGGACGAGGCCGAGCGGAAGCTGGAACCGTCTTCATGGAGCGTCACCTGCGTTGGGTAGCGGAGCGAGGAAGAGCGACGAATTCCAAGGAACCTTCGCCGCCAGGGCGCGGAAGCGACAAGCGTCTGGCGACGGAGCGAGAAACACGCGGTTACGGCCGCGAGTCTCACACAAGCGGCGCGACAAGCAAACTAGCAGCGCGAGCGGCCGGATTCCACCGCCCGAGCATAATCGTCGGGCGTGTCGAGATCGACTGGAACCGCTTCGTCCGCTTGGTCGGCGGGCCACTCCAACTCCCGCACCGGCAGACTTTCGAGCAATCGGTTAAGCCCCTCGTCGGGGCCGAGTTGATCCACATGCTGAGCGAGCGCGAACGGGAACAACACCGGATGGCCACGCCGCCCGCCCGATCGCGGCACAAGTATCTCGCCGGGGAACTGGCGAACCGCTTCGATCAGACAGTTAACGACGCGGCTTGAAAGTTCGGGCATATCCGCCGGCGCCATCAGCCAGACGTCATCCGGCCCCGGATTCGCAACACGGCGCAGGTGGTCGAGTGCCGCACGCACGGAAGCCTTCATGTCGGGCGGGTCGATCTCCGGCAACACGAGTTCCACTGGGGCGGTGGCACGCTGTTGGAACTGGCGGAGGCGGTCTTGAAGCGGCTGGTCGTCGCGACGGGCGACGACCACGATCCGCTCGACCAAGCTGGCTCGCCAGCGGGCGAGCACGCCTTCGATCACGGTGGCTTGGCCCCACGGCAGGAGCAGCTTGGCCTGTCCCATTCGCTGGCTGCGGCCCGCCGCCGGCACAATCGCGAAAGCCCGCATCACGTGTTCACGGGAAATAAGGATCCGGGACATCGGTTTTCCGTTTCCTTCCGGCGAAATCGGCCTGTGGCGTGGGGCACGGAATATCCTAGCAGCCGTCGGAGCTTCCCGGACGGTCTTGATTCCGCTAGGCAATTGGGGCACACTCAGGGCCTCACCGCTTAGGAATTTGGCACAAGGCTCGCAGGTTCATGGTCGCTCACTCCACCACTGGCTCGACGTCGTCCCACGGCAACCCGCAAGACCATGGTGCATCCGGCCATGATCATGAGAGCGATCATGGTAGTGATCATGACAGTCACGATCATGGTGCCGGTGATCATCATGGCGATGCGTCGGCGCCCGATGCCGTCTTCCGCAGCGCCTTTGACAGCGAAGACCAAAAGCAGTTGCTCGAGGAAGACTCCGAGGCCTGGTACAACGTGACCGGCGAACTGCTGACGATCGTCGCGGTTGGCGTGGCGTTCTTCATCTTCATTGTGGTGTTAATCAGCCGCTAGCGGACCTGCGTCTTGAGCAAGCTCGTGGCAGGCTTGGGGCAGGCTTCGTCACATCCAACGGACTTGCACCGATGCGTGAACCGCCGACCGATGAATGGGGAACCGGGCCGCTGGCGATGCGGCGGTCGTTACTGGCGCGACGGGATTGGCTGCGAGTGGGCGCGTTGACGGTTGCCGCCCAGGCCGTTCCCGCTTCGTGGTTGGCCACTCCATGGCTGAGTTCAGCCAGCGGAGCGGACGGCGGGGTCGCAGGCGTCGAAAACGCCAAGCCCTCGCAGGAGACCGCGGCCGGTCGCGCACGGTCAGTCGTCGTGTTGTGGATGGCGGGCGGTGTCACGCACATCGATTCATTCGACCCGAAACCGCAGGCGCCGGTCGAGGTTCGCGGTGTGCTCGGCGACATCGCCACGTCGCTGCCGGGAGT
>CAIXSC010000252.1 GCA_903921945.1 uncultured Planctomycetaceae bacterium | reverse complement strand
TGCACTTGGCGATCGATCACCTCCTTGCGAACGACGGTCAGATCGTGAGCCAGCTTCCGATCGTGGACCTCGTCGGGGATCTGTTCCTCGATCTGAGCGACCGTGCCTTGGGCCCCGGCGCGAAAGTAGCCACCCAGTTCGCCGAGTCCCCGACCGGCCAACGTGAACAAACCGGCCAACGCCACCAGCCCGCCGACGCCGCCCAACAAGACCTTCTTCATGATCCCAACCCCTTTGCCAAACGTGGTTTGCAACTCGATCAGCCCAGCCATGGAGCGAATCGTTCTGCACAGATCACGAACGGGAACGGGAATCGGGCGAAAAAATCAGAAAGATTTTATTCGGGCGGGATGGGCAAGGATGGGCAGAAGGCGAGGCCATTCGTTCCGAGCCGAGCCGCGCCAGCGGCCGGTTCTAGGCGGATACGGCCGGAACCGACCGATAACGATCCTTATAGCGGAGCGGCGTGAGCCGCCCGGTAGCGGTGCGAATGCGTGTCGTCCCGTCGCCAAAAACGTTGGCGTCGAGGGACCTCACTCAACTACCACATCAAGCGGTTTGCGGGCCGGGCGGCTTACGCCGCTCCGCTAAAAACAGATCGGGCTACAGCGCGATACCCGCGCGATGGTCGACACGGCCGCCACCCTCATCAGCCGAGCCGCGCCCGAAGCCGGTTCTAGGCGGATACGGCCCGAACCGACCGAAAACCGGCCGCTGGCGCTGAGCCGGCTGAATGAACCCGCCGCCGACGCGACTTGATGATGCTGGTTCAGGATGCCTCTTCTTCCGCTACTTGACGATCTGCAGCAGATTGCTGAACTGGTCGGTCCATAGCGGGCCCTGCGTGTCGCGATCCTCCAGCGTATGGCTGCAGCCAAGGATCCGCGGGTGGCTGGCGAACTCGGCGCTGGGCGTCACCAGCATCCAGTCCGAAGTACACTCCATCGCGCCGGTCTCTTGGCCATTGGGCACCTTGACGACGTACATGCCGGTCTCTTTAGCCAACGTTCCAACCACTGGCACCAAGTCGAGGTGGCGATTGCTGACATGGATGGCGATCACACCGGTCGGCTTGAGATGCCGCTGGTAAATGCCGATCGCTTCCAGAGTCAGCAAATGCACCGGAATCGCGTCGCCGCTAAAGGCGTCCAGCACTATCAGGTCGTATTCCTGCGGCGCTTCCCGTTCCATCGACAGCCGCGCGTCGCCAATCACCACCTGCACCTCCGCGGGCGTGTCTTTGAGATAGAAGAAGTGGCCCCGCGCGATCTGTTCGACATGCGGGTTGATCTCGTAGAACTTCACCAAATCGCCGCGTTCGCCGTAAGCCGCCATGGTGCCGACCCCGAGTCCCACGACGGCGATCCGCAGCGGATGCTGGCCTTCGAAATCCGGCGGCGCGTCGCTCATCGCCGCGTCTTGCTGGAAGAGTTCGGCGAGCAGCCTGGCGTTACGCGCATTTTCCTCATCGGACTCGCTACCCGCCTGATCGCTGCCCGCCGCATCGCCGTCCGCCTGATCGCCGTCCGCCTGGTCGCCGTCCGCCACTTTGTTTTCTCGCGGTTTTTCCGCCTCGGAAGTTCCGTCTTCCGATTGCCCCTCTTCCTCGTCGTCGTCCCCGAAGCCGTTGAGGTCGGGCGAAAAGAGTCCCCCCTGATTCGGGCCGAAATCACCAGCGGCGATCTTGCGCAGCGTTTCGACGGCGACACCCGCGCCACTGCGACGCGTGTAGTAGGTCGTCGGAATGCGGCGACGATGCTCGGCAAGAAACTGATAGCCGTGCAGGATGCGGCCGTTGAGCAGTTCGCGGCCGTGGTAATCGGGATTACCGATGTTTTCCTCTTCGACATGCAGCACGCCGTAGAAGCTGCGAGCGGTCGCCAAGTCGTTGGTGTCGAACGCTTCGAACTGGGCACGGCCGACCAGCACCGCGCCACCGACAACGAAGACCGCGACCACGCTCCAGGCCACCGCGATCGGCAGCCACACGCCCAGCTTGCGGCCCGCCGGTCGGTAGGCGGCGATAAGCACCGCGGCCATACCGGCCATCGCGACCAGATACGTGGCACAAAGGATCAGGTTGAGTTCCAGGTAGGTGGAAAACATGGCGGGGCAAACGAGCGCAATCATGATGCCGCCCAGGGCCCCACCCGCCGACGTCATCAAATAGAACGACGTCAGGTGGCGGGTCGCGGGCCGCCGCCGCACCATCTCCCCGTGGCATAGCATGCAGATGCTGAACAACGCGAGCAGATACGCCGAGGCGTGCGTCACGATGCACTCGTTCAAGTCGTTCGTCGTGAGCCCCTCGAGTCCGATGCGGTCGAGTAGTCCGCGGGCGCCAAGTTTTTCCGCCGAGTAGAACGCCAGCGTTTCCAATTTTCGCAGGGACGGTTCCAGCTTCCAAGTCTCGACAAGCTTGGCTAGCGAGTCATGCGTCTGCAGGGCGCAAACGAGCGCGATCGAGCCGGCCGCGAGCACGCAGTAAAGACGCCGCGAATACCACCAGCGAGCTCCAAAACAGAGGATGAACGACAACAAATACAGGCTCAGCGGCGCTACCCACATGAACGGCACGACCGCCACGTCCTGGCACAAATGGTTCGTGATCGCCAGCAAACCGACCGACGCCAAGCCGGGCAGGAACAGCCACAAGAGACGATCGAGCGGACCGGGCAACGTGTCGACATCTATTGCCGCGCCACTCGCTGCCGCACCACTCGCCGCCGCGTTACTCGTTGGCGAGCCAGTCGGTGCCGAGTTACTCGCCGCCGCGCCAGTCGCCGCCGCGCCACTCGTTGGCGAGCCAGTTTGGTTGCCGGCGGGTTGCTCGATGGCATTCCGCCAAGCGCGGATCGTCAGCGCGCCGCAGCCCAGTCCGAACAAGGCAAACGACACGCTCCAGAGCAAACCTTGGGCGCGTGTGGTCATAAGCGGTTCGAAGACGAACGGATAGCTGAGCAGCGCCGCGAGCGAGCCGAAGTTCGAGAGGGCGTACAGCCAGTAGGGCGATCGGCCAACACACACACGGCCGAACCATGCTTGCACCAGCGGGCCGGTGGCGGACAACGCGAAATACGGCAAGCCGACGTGGGCGGTGAGCAGCCACAGGATACGGGTTGTCGGATGGACGCTATCGGCCGGCTTCCAATGATCGCCGGGCAAGATCGGCAACAACAGAATCGCGACGAACAGCACGCCGACGTGGATGGCCGCTTGCCGAGCGGCGGAGGGCGATTGCGACAGCCAGTGCGCGTAGGCGTAGCCGCCGAGCAGTAGCACTTGGAAGAACAGCATGCAGGTGGTCCAGACAGCCGGACTGCCGCCGAACCAAGGCAGGATCACTTTGCTGATGACCGGCTGCACTTGGAATAACAGAAAAGCGCTCGACAGGATGACAATCGCCGAGGCGGCCGCGAACCCGCCGTTCCTCGAACTGTTTGGGACGGCGGTCATAGGCGGCGATCACTCCGGTTCGATCTTCACCAGCACGCACTTGAACGCCGGCGTCTTGGACTGCGGGTCGGCGTGCCGGGGAACGAGCACATTGGCTTCGGGGTAGTACATCATCACATTCCCGGCGCGAATTTCCGGATAAGGCCGCGCCAGCACGCCACGGATCTTACCCGTATCGCTGGTCACGGTAACGCGCTGCTCGGCTTGCAACCCTAGCCGCGCGAGGTCGTCGGGATGAAGCAATACGATATCACGCCGATCCTGGCCGCGGTACAGATCCTCCTCTTCATAAACGACGGTGTTGAACTGGCCTTCGCTACGGACCGTCATCAGCCGGAGCTGCCCGTTGGCGCCCGCCAGTTCGGGGAGGGTGTGGATAAAGATGCGAGCCCGCCCGTCAGGCGTGGGGAACTTGGGCGTGTGGAGCGTCCGGCCGGCGATGTAAAACTCCTCCTTCGTCTGGCCGATGGTCGCCAGCTTCTCGAAGCCCGGAATGACCTTGGCGATCGCCTCGCGGATCCGCCCCGTGTCCCGCATGGAAGTCCAGTCGATCGGGCCGGCGCCGAGCACCCGTTCGCCCAGTTCGGCGATCACCTCGACCTCGCTCTTCGGCCCCTCGTGGCGCCGCGGCCCGCCGTCGCTCAGCCGCACGTAATTGAACATCGACTCTTGCGTTGTCGCTTGCGGTTCCTCGTCACGCGCCAGCACCGGCAAGATGATCGTCTCTTTGGCGAGTCCCCGGGCATGGCCCGTGTTGAGCGACGTGTTCATCGTGACGAGCATGTCGAGTTTGGACAGCGCTTCGTCAGCGAATGTCGCGTCGGGGTTGGAACCGAACAGATTGCCGCCCAGACAGAAGCCGACCTTTAAGCGACCGGCCGCTGACTCTTCCATGCAGGCCAGCGTATCGAGCCCCT
>CAIXSC010000251.1 GCA_903921945.1 uncultured Planctomycetaceae bacterium | reverse complement strand
CCCGTCGAGGCAAGCGCCGCTTACCTGAAGCATGTCCGTGACGCGTGGAATGCCAGCTTTCCCCGCGAACCGCTCGAAGCCCAGGACTTTGTCCTCACCTTGCCCGCGTCGTTTGACGAAGTCGCGCGGGAGCTGACGATCGAAGCCGCGGCGCTCGCCGGCCTTCCCCGCGTCGTCTTGATTGAAGAGCCGCAAGCCGCCTTCTACGCTTGGCTCGTTCGTCACAGCGGCGACTGGGAACATCAAGTCTCGCCGGGCGAGACAATCCTGGTTTGCGACATCGGTGGCGGCACCTCCGACTTCACACTCATCCGCGTCCGCCGCGGCGAAGGCGGCAAGGCCCAGTTCCATCGCGTCGCGGTCGGCGACCACCTGATCCTCGGTGGCGACAATCTCGATCTAGCACTCGCCCACCACCTCGAACAGCGACTCGCGAACGCAGCGGCGAACGCGAACACAGCGGCGAACGCGAACGCAAGTGCGAACGCGAGCTCAAGTGCGAACGCCAGTTCCGACGAACCCCGTCTGTCCGCGCCGACCGCGCCGACCGCGCCGACCGCGATGTCCGCTTCGGCTGGTTCACCATCTGCCGGTTCACCGTCCGCGAGTCCATTGACGGGAGCCGCGTCGTTGACGCCGCGGCAATGGGATTATCTGGTGCGAGCGTGTCGCCGCGTGAAGGAAGAACTGCTGGTGGACACGGGGCCAGCCGAGTTCACCGTGAATCTGCCAGGGGCGGGGACACGATTGATTGGCGGTGGCATTCGCGTTCCGGTGACCCGCGACGAGGTTCGCTCGGTGTTGCTGGAAGGTTTTTTCCCCCGAGTGCCGCTTGGCGCCAAGCCTGCGGCTCGACGTTCCGGGTTCCAGGAGTTCGGGCTGCCGTTCGCGGCCGACCCGGCTATCACTAGCCATTTGGCCGCTTTCCTCGTCGCCCATCGCCACGCCGGCCGCGATCTCGAGGACGAACGCGGGGCGGGCGGAACCGCCGCCATCGATCCGGCTCGGCCTGACATCGTGCTGTTCAACGGCGGATTGTTCGAGTCGCCGGCGATCCAGCGTCGAGTGATCGAGGCGTTGGAGCTGTGGTTCCGCACGCCAGCCACGCCCCAGTGGACTCCGCGACAACTGGCCCATCAACGGTTGGACCTCGCCGTCGCTCGCGGAGCCGCCTACTACGGGATGGTTCGGCGCGGCGAAGGGGTGCGCATCGCCGCCACGTTGGCGCGTTCGTACTATGTGGGCGTGATGGACGGCGACCGCCCGAAAGCGGTCTGCCTTCTGCCGGGAAATGCCGAGCCGGGCCAGGAATTCCACCTGCGGAATCGGCGCTTTGAATTGCTGGTCGCGCAGCCGGCCGAATTTCCGCTCTATGTTTCGAGCACGCGGTTGGCGGACCGTCCCGGCGAGATTCTGGAAGTCGACCCCGAGCAAATGCGGGCGCTGCCGCCCATTCGCACCGCCCTGAAAACTCGCCGCCGCGGCGACGCCGACACGGCTGCCGTTGAACTGCATGCGAAGCTCACCGAAATCGGCACCGTCGACTTGTGGTGCGCCGAGTCCCACGGTTCGCGTAGTTGGCGCTTGCAATTCGACGTGCGCAGCGCCACCCAAACCGACCGCGAGGCTCACGAGTCCGCGGCGGAAACGCAGGGGATGGTCGACGAACAACTGTGGACCGAGTGCCGCCGAGTGCTCGATAGCGTCTTCACACCCGCCGCTCCGGCGACGCTGGCAGCGGATGCCAGCATCACTCCGGACAACTTGATGAAGGGGCTGGCCGAGGCGATTGGAGCGCCGCGGCACGAGTGGCCGACGTCGTTGCTGCGGCGCATCGGCGAACGGCTGCTGGAAACCGATGCGGGACGGCGCCGCTCGCCGACGCACGAGACGCGCTGGTTGAATCTGCTCGGATACAGCCTTCGTCCCGGCTACGGGTTGGCAGTGGATGACTGGCGAGTGCTGGAGACCTGGAAGCTGGTGCAAGGAAAGCTCGCGTTCGCCGCGGCGGCGAACCGCACCGAATCGTTAATCTTGTGGCGCCGGATCGCGGGCGGACTCACCGCCGGCCAGCAGCGAGCGGTGGCCGAGCCGCTACTGGTGCCGATTCGCGCGCTGCATCGACGTCTGATGACAGGAAAGGATCGTCCCGGCGAACCAACGTTCAGTCCGCATGAAGCGCCCGAAGTCTGGCGGCTCGCCGGTTCGCTCGAACTGCTGCCCGCGGCCCTCAAATCCGAGCTCGGCCGGATCGCCTTGGACCTGCTCTCCAAACGCAAGCTCGAACCGCTGCGCGGGGTGCTGGTTTGGACAGTCGGACGGATCGGCTCGCGCCAACCGGTGTACGGTCCGCTGAACACGGTCGTCTCGCCGGACGTCGCGAAACAATGGCTGACCCGGCTGATCGAGTTTTCAGCGCAGGCGGAAGGCGAACTGCTCGGCGCCGTCGCCCTGGCGGTGACGCTGCTGGCGCGACGCACGGGCGACCGCTATCGCGATCTGCCGGCCGTGGAACGGGAACGGGCCTTGGCATGGCTGGCGGAGCGGCACGCGCCGTCGCATTATCGGGAACTGGTGGATGTCGGCGGAAGCCTTGACGCCGAAGCCGAGGGGCGAGTCTTTGGCGAGTCGCTTCCGGCTGGACTGCGCTTGGTATAGTCGAGGATTTGGGAGTCGAGGACGATGGCGTTCGCGTCGTACAACATTTGCCGCGAGCCGCCGGCGCTGCTGGCGGAGTTTCCCGTGGTGATCGAGCAACCGGTGCAATGGGGCGAACAAGACGCGTTCGGCCATGTAAACAACGCCATTCATTTCCGGTGGTTTGAAACGTCCCGCGTCGCCTACCTCGAACGGCTCGGCATGGAGTATATGACGTCGCCGGAGGGCAAAGGGCTGATTCTGGCGGCGATCCAATGCAATTATCGGCGGCAAATCAAGTACCCCGACGCCGTGCTCGTCGGTTGCCGGGTCACTCGGATCGGCAACGCCAGTTTGACGCTCGTCAACGCGGTCTACAGCCGGCAGAGCGAGGCGATCGCGGCGGAAGGCGAATCGGTGATCGTGATGTTCGACTACACCAAGCAGAAGTCGCGCCGCGTGCCCGACGAACTGCGCCACGCCGTAACCCAGCTCGAAGGCCGATCGTTCGAGTGAACAGGAGCTGACCGGATTACGGGGGCAGCGGGCAGTTGTCAGTTGTCAGTTGTCAGTTGCCAGTTGTCAGTTG
>CAIXSC010000250.1 GCA_903921945.1 uncultured Planctomycetaceae bacterium | reverse complement strand
GGTGGCCGCTGTCGTTCGGGTAGGCTTGCCGCCAGCGTTGCCCTTCGAAGGCAAGATCTTCACGACCGGGGCCGGCTCGGAAGGTTCCTCTTCGACCCGCATCTCGCTCGGTGGGGCATCCATGGCGTCAGGCTCGATTGCGGCCGCGTCAGCCAATCCCTCGAGTCCCGAACTTTCGGCGTGCGAAGCCAGCCATTCGCGAAGTGTGTCGCGGAGGACCGCGACTGATTCAAGCCGATCGGCGGGAGACTCGGACGTGAGCTTGCCGCATAGCTGGGCGAGTTCCTCGGGGAGGTCGGGACAGGCCACGGACAACTGGGAGAGGATCGCATCCGATTGGGTTTGTCCCAGATCGGCGTCGGGCGGCGGGGGATTTTCACCCGTGACGAGAAACACGAACACCATTCCCAGGGAAAACAGGTCGGACTGAGGACTTAGCGACTCGACCCCCTTGGACAGTTCCGGGGCGCGGTAAAGCGACGGCGTTGTGGCAGGCCGCCCCGAGGCCATGTTGGCGGCCTGCAGCGAGATTCCGAGTCGATCGACACCGATATCGAGGATCTTCACGTTGCCCTGGGCATCGATCATCAGATTGCCGGGCTTGAGATCGGCGTGGACCACTCCCTTGTCGTGAGCGTGAACCAACCCTTCCGCAACTTGCAAAATCAACTCGGCGGCTTGTCCGGCCGAAAGCCGTCCTTGCTCGGCGACCAACTTCGTCAAATCGCGGCCGGCCACGTATTCGAACACCACGTAATACCGGTCGCCTTCGCTGGACACATCGAGTGTGTGAACGACGTTGGGGTGGTCCAGGCTGGCGATGAGCCGCGCTTCGCCGAGGAAGCGGCGGAGTAATTCCTTGTTCTCACATAACTCGCGGCTCAGCAGTTTCAACGCGGCGCGACGGACGAGTTGGGTGTGTTCCGCGAGATAAACCCGGCCCAGATCGCCGCGGCCGAGTTCGTCCAGCAGCACATACTTGCCCAGTCGCAAGCCGGCCACACCCGCCATGAGCTGGCGAGCTTGCCAGGAGGTCAGCAGCTTTTGCTCGAGCAATGCCCGTGCGAGCGACTTGGCATCCGCCTCGGATTCGGCGAGCTTCTTCGCTTTTTCCAGCGGTCCGGCCGCGAGGATGTTGCTTTTTTCAATGAGCTGGCAGAGTTCACTCGCCGTCGTCACGGCCATGGCATTCATCCTCGTTCACTTGAGGCGTTCCCGGGGCGGATTAGGCGACCGTGATCCGCTCGGGAGGGCCGGCTTGCAACCCGGCCGGCCCGCAGCGCAATCCGCCTAGCCCGCCAAAAACGCCACGTATTTGCCCCTCAGAGTACCGCGCCACCTGACATTTGGGAAACGAATGTCGGGAAAAACCGTAGTCCCCGTAAGACAGTGCCGATTAGTGAGATTGTTCCCGAGGTAGCGGAACTGCTGGTTGTACGTCCTATGACGGACCGATGAAACGAAACGACTAGGCGAGACTTTTCTTCTCGTGATAGAGCATTCGACCGTGTCGAACTGCGGAGAATCAGGCATGTTAAGCCACATACGATGGCGATTACCGTGGTCCTTGGGAGTGGCGTTGATCCTGGGACTGGCAGCGTCAGACTCGCAAGCGCAAGGGCCAGGTTACCCGCCCGGCTACGGCATGGGGGCACCCGGCTACGGTGCTCCCGCAGGCTACGGCCAGCCCGGTTACGGCGGCCAGCCCGGCTATGGCGGCCAGCCCGGTTACGGCCAACCCGGTTACGGGCAAGCGGCCGCACCGACCGCCTACTACCTGCCGGACGGCACGATGTTGCAGGTCGGGGGAGAAGAAGCACCCGGTGCCGCGGGCGGGGTGCCGCCAGGACCAATGCCCGGACCGATGCCGATGGCTGGCGGCGAGCCCATGGCCGGCGAGTATGTCGGCGCGGGCGAGGAATGGTTTGGCGAAGAGCTTCATCACCGTTGGCCGAACGGCACGCTGATCGGCTTGCTGCTGCCGTACGCCGAGGGCGGGCTATGCACGCCGCGATGGTTTGACGTCCGCGTGTCGGCCGTGCAATTGGCTCGCGACAACGCCTCTCGCCAAGTGGATTTCACTTCGAGCGGCATCGCGCCGATCGATGGCTCGCCGAATGTCGTGTTGAGCTCGGATAGTCTGACATTCGACGACGAGTTCGGCGCCCGCGTGGTGGTTCAGCGGCAGTTGGGTGCGGGTGGCAACATCGAATTCAACTGGCTGGGCGGGTTCAACTTCGCCTCGAACGCCAGCGTGACCGACCCCAACCAGGGGCTGTTTTCCGTGCTGAGCGACTATGGGCGCAGCCCGCCGCTTGGATTCAACGAGACGGACTTCGCGAGTTTCCACAACATCGCGTACTCGTCCGCGTTCAACAGCTACGAATTGATGTACCGTCGCCGCTGGCAGGGGCGGAACTGCCGGCTGCAAGGTTCGTACGTCGCCGGTGTTCGCTACGTGCAACTCACCGAGGACTTCGATCACAGCACTCGCCGGCCTGGCGTCCCCAATGTCGCGCCGTCGTTCTTCTTCATGGACTACTCGGTTGGCACCAACAACTCGCTGACCGGCTTGCAGATCGGTGGCGATGCGTGGCTGAGCGTGATTCCCGGGTTGAGTTTAGGCGGCGAGGCGAAGGCGGGCGTCTACGGCAATCACTCGCACCAAAACACCGAGATCCGTGCCACCTCGATTCCGAACGGTTTCAGCGAGACGCTGAAATCGGATGATGTGGCGTTCATCGGCGAACTGAACGCGATGGCCATCTATCGCATCAACTACCACTGGACGTTCCGAGCCGGCTACGACGTGCTGTTCATGGACGGACTGGCGCTGGCGATCGAGAACTTCAATTCGGGACAGCCGTTCGTCACGAATCCGGTGCTCGCTCCGTCCCGTGTTCCGTCTTACAACGACAACGGTCAGCTTCTGCTGCACGGTTGGAACGTCGGCTTGGAATACATCTGGTAGCGTCCGCGTCACGCGACCGCCGCTACCTCAGCGATCTCCGCCAGCCACAACTACCGGCCGACATCCACTCGTGGATGCCGGCCGGCGGTGTTTCAGGGCGGCAACTTGGGAACCCGGACGATCGTCCGCATCGGACAGCCGGAATAATCCCGCCTCAAGCCGTTTTGCCGTTGCCGCTTGTCGTTGTCTGGCCTACCATCCGCCGCGCGAACCTGGATCCGTGTCGCAAACATCGGAAACGCAAGGAAGTGGGCCGTTCATGGGGGCGATTGCGCGAGATACGCTGGCGCTGACGCTTTTGAGCGTCGCCGTTTTATTCACGAATCTCGGCGGGCCGCGATTGTGGGACCGTGACGAGCCGCGGAATGCGGGCTGCGCGGTGGAAATGCGCGCCCGCGGTGAATGGATTGTTCCCTGGTTCAACGGCGAGCTGCGCGTACACAAGCCGATCCTGCTTTATTGGCTGATCTTGAGCGCTTACGCGACGTTTGGCGTCAGCGAGTTCTCCGCGCGGTTTTGGTCGGCGGCGCTCGCCATGGGCACGGTGCTGTTGACTTATTCCATCGGTCGACGTCTGAGCGGCGCCCGCGTCGGATTCTGGGCCGGATTGATTCTGCTGACGACGCTCATGTTCGATGTCGCGGCCAGGGCCGCAACGCCCGATTCCGTGTTGATCTTCTGCGTGACGCTGGCCTTGGCCGTGTTCGTATGGGGTGAATTCCCGTCGTCGTCGTCGTCATCGCCGTCGGCTCGCGATTGGCGAACGCCGCTGCGGCTGACCACGGCGCTCGGCATGTACACGGCGATGGGGTTGGCTGTGCTGGCCAAAGGTCCGGTTGGGGCCGTCTTGCCGACGGCTGTGGTCGGTATGTTTCTGCTGATCGCGCGACGGCCCGAGTTGGCGTCGAACGGCTCCGCAGCGCCGTCCGGCTGGCGGGCGTGGCTGGCTGGTTGCGCCCGACGCGGCGCCGCGACGTTTTCGCGAGGACATTTCCTCCGCACCTGCTGGGCGCTTCGGCCGTTGACCGCTGTCGCGATGATCCTTGCCGTCGCCGCGCCGTGGTACGTGTGGGTCGGTGTGCGGACCGACGGCGAGTTCCTGACAGGATTTTTTTGGCAGCACAACGTCGCGCGGGCGATGAGCAGTTTCGAAGGTCATCGCGGTGGTGCTTGGTTCTACCCAGTGGCGGTTTCGGTCGGGTTCTTTCCTTGGTCCGTGTTCGCGATCCCGCTCGCCGTCGACCTTGTGCGTGAACGTCGAACGACCCATCGGTTGACTTCGGACCGAGTCTTCTTGCTGTGCTGGGCTGGGGTGTGGATTGGCCTGTTCACCCTGGCCCGCACCAAACTGCCCAGCTATGTCACGCCCGCCTATCCGGCGCTGGCTGTGCTCGCCGCCAGTTTTGTGCTCCGGTGGGCCGAGGGCCGCACCGACCTCGGACGGCGCTTGCGAAACCTGCCGCTGGCGATCCTCGCGGTGGCCGGAGTGGCGATCGCCATCGGTTTGCCAGTTGCCGCTCGCCGTTTTGTGCCCGGCGCCGAATGGCTCGGAGCGATCGGCGCAATACCGCTGGCGGGCTCTGGCTTTGCCGCTTGGGCCGGTCGGCGTGAGCGTCCCCAGTGGGCGCTCGGAATGCTCGCGGCGGCGAATGTCGCGTTCGTCCTGGCGACGCTCGGTGTCGTGCCTTCGATTGTCGATCGACAACAACGCAGCCATGAAATCCTGGCCGCCATTCGCGAGTTTGGCGCCGAACGCATCGGGGCCGTGGGTGGGTTGGAGCCAAGCTGGGTGTTCTACGGCGGAAAGACGATTGAGGAGGTCGTGGTTCATGGCGGGCACGAAACCGCGGACGGCTCGCCGTACGCGCCGCGACCCGTCGTCTCGGTCGACCGTTTCCTGCAAGGTGGTGACCGCCGAGCGCTCATTGTCGCCGGCCGACAATGGCCGACGCTTCGCGACCGCTACGGCGACCGCCTGCGAATCCTGGCCGACTCGCCAAAGTTTTTGAGGAACGAACGCCTGCTGGCGATCGCCATTGACGACTCGACGCCGACTCCAACTTCAGCCACCGCTCAGACTCCAGCAACCGCTCAGACTCCAGCAACGGCTCAGACTCCAGCTCTAGCGACGGCTCAGACTCCGGCAACGGCTCCGACTCCGACTCGAGCGACGGCTCCGGCTCCGACTCGCGCGACGGCTCAGACTCCGGCTTCCCCGGTCGACTCCACTTTGGAACGTCCGGCTGCCTCGTCCGCCTCCTCCGCCTCCGCTCCTGCGTCTTCGCGGGAACCGCTGAAACGATAATGGACAAGCGGTCCGCGCGACATGGAGCGGGAATCGCGAAATTCCGAGTCGGTGAAAACCAATCGACACCTGCGGACTGACGCCCGCTTGCAACCCTTCACCGCCAACCACGAGCGACCAGCGAACAACCGCACGCCAACAGCGACACGCCAACCATCACACGCCAACAACCACGCGCGTAGTGGCGTTTCGTGTCGGACGGGGATCGGTATACTGTCGCGTTTTCGATAGACGGCGTAGTGGCGGTAAGGCTGCGGAACGATGGGGGCGACGGGCACGATGGGGAATAAGATTCGCGTGGGGATACTCGGGGCGACTGGCTACACGGCGGTCGAACTGATGAAATTGCTGTTACGGCATCCACACGCCGAAATCACGGTGTTGACGAGCCGGCAGGAGGGGCGGCCGTCGGTGGGCAGCGTCCATCCGAGCCTCCATGGTCGGTTGCCATTGTGCTTGGAGGATCTTGAGCCGCGTGTCGTGGCCGAACGGGCCGATTGCGTCTTCAGTTGTCTGCCGCATGCGGCGTCCGCGGAAGCCGTCTCCGCCTTGCTGGACGCCGGCGCTCGTGTTGTCGATTTCAGCGCTGACTATCGGCTCGATTCGCCCGCTTCTTATCGGGAATGGTACGAGCACGAACATCCCGATCCGGCGCGTGTCGGCGGCACGGTGTATGGTTTGCCCGAGTTGTTTCGCGAGCGGATCTCCGAGGCGCGACTGGTCGCGAATCCGGGGTGCTATCCGACATCGGCGATCCTGGCGCTGACGCCACTGCTGAAGGCGGGCCTCATCGATGTTGCCGACATTATTGTGGATAGCAAGAGCGGAGTGAGCGGCGCCGGTCGCACGCCGAAGCTGGCGACTCACTTTCCCGAGTGCAACGAGAGTTTTTCGGCCTATGGCGTCGGGCGGCATCGGCACACGCCGGAAATCGATCAAGTCATCGGACGAGCGACCGGCCAGTCTGTGAGCGTGATTTTCACGCCGCATCTGGTGCCCATGGATCGCGGAATCTTGACGACCGCCTATTCCAAACCGTTGCGGGATGCCTCGGATGCCGAGTTGACCGCCGCCGTGCGCGAGTTCTACCGAGGGGAACCGTTCGTGCGCGTCCGGGATTCGCTGCCGGCGACCAAGGATGTTAGCGGCACGAATTTTTGCGACATCGCGGTGCGCCGCGTGCGTCAACGAGTGCTGACGATCAGTTGCATCGACAATTTGATCAAAGGCGCGTCCGGCGCCGCCGTCCAAAATTTCAACCTGATGTACGGTTTTCCCGAGACGACCGCGTTGCTGTGAATCGTGAGAGCGTTGTGGCAGTGGCAGGTTGTGCACTAGTCGATGCACGGCTTGGTCCCCGCTGTCGACCGCTGGCTTTTTGGTCCATGGAGAGCGTGAACGATGGCGATTGTGGTTCCCCGAGGGTTTCGATTGGCGGGGGTGGCGTGTGGCATCAAACGCGATAAGACGCGGGAAGACTTCACGTTGATTCACTGTCCGGGTGGAGCGGCGGCCGGCGGCGTTTACACCCGGAACTTGGTGTTCGCGGCCCCGGTGGCCTACGACCGTGCGCGGACGCCGTCCGCCGATATTCGCGTGGTCGCGGTCAATTCCGGCAACGCGAATGCCTGTACGGGCGAGCGTGGGCATCGAGACGCGGCGACCATGGCGTTCATGGCAGCCAACTCCTGCGGAGCAGGGGCCGATCAGGCGCTGGTGATGTCGACGGGAATCATCGGCGAGTTCTTGCCGATGGAAAAGATCGCGGCGGGCGCGAAGTTGGCGGCCACGCGGCTCGGAGACGATGAAGCGGCCTTCATGTCGGCGGTCCGTGGCATCATGACCACGGACCAATACCCCAAATTCGCGTCTCGCGAACTCGTGATTGGCGGCCGTGCGATTCGTCTGGCTGGCATGTGCAAAGGAGCCGGCATGATCGGCCCGAACATGGCGACCATGTTGGGCGTGGTCATGACCGACGCGGCGCTGACGGCCGAACAAGCGCAGGCGGCGTTAACGGCCGCGGTCCAGCAGAGCTTCAACTGCATTGCGGTCGAGGGGCACATGAGCACCAACGACACCGTGTTGCTGCTCGCAAGCGGCGCGGCCGCGCCGGAACCGTTGGCGGGAGCTGACTTGGCCGCGTTCCAGGAAGCGCTCGACGCGCTGTGCATCGAACTCGCCCGGCAAATCCCCAACGACGGTGAAGGCTCGGAGCATCTCATCACGATCGAGGTGGTGGGCTGCCGCGATCGGGAGGGCGCTCGGCAGATCGCGAAGACGGTGGCCGAAAGCGCGTTGGTCAAGACGGCGATTCACGGGGCCGATCCGAATTGGGGACGAATCGTGTCGGCGGCGGGCTACGCCGGCGTGCCGTTCGATCCCGCCCGAGTTGGCTTGCGGGTGAACGGTTTCGAGTTGTACCGCGACGGGGCGCCGGTGGCGTTTGACGCGGCGGAAGTCTCGCAATCGATCCGCGCGAATCGCGACACCCGGCTGGAGTTGTCGTTCGCGGAAGGCGCGGCCAGTTGCCGGTTTTGGACAAGCGACTTGGGCCACGAATACATCCGCGTCAACGCGGACTACCATACGTGAGCGTCGCGTCGGGGGTCTCGGGTAATTCATCGAGCGCGCGGTGGACAAGCGGTGCGAGGTCGCCCAGCCCGCGGCAGGTGTCGGCAATGCGCGGATGAACGAAGAGCCGAACGCGTTTGACGTAATCGTCGAATTGCCGCAGCGCCAAGGTTTGCACCACGGGCGAAACATCGCCGAATGCGCGGTAGCAGCGCTCTTTGGCGAAGAGCACATCGACTTGGAATTCGACTTCGCGTTTCGCGGGCGGGGCGTCGAACAGCACTTCATGCGGCGCGATCGGCTGTCGCGACTCGCCGGCAACCACGGCGGCAAACCGCTCGGCGGCCGCCACCAGCCACGGATAGGGTCGCCGCGCCAGCCGCTGATAGATATCCGGCTCCTGGAACAAGCTGTACTGGGCCAGCCGCTTGTAGAGCCGGCGCCGATCGCCGAACAGTCCGTCGAGCAGTTCGCCGGGGCCGGACTCGGTGAACGATGCGGTCCGCATGCGTTCTATCATCGCCGATTCGCGGAGGCGAAACAGCGAGTCGCAGTCCAAGTGTTCGCGTTGCAGATAGAACGCGCGTTGCAGCATCGCGGTGGCCGATCGCACCGCGTGGTGCCAGTACACTTCGCTGAACATCACGTACCGCGCGAAGACCATCATCTCGGCCGCCGTCTTGCCTTTGTCCGTGATGGCCAGCGAGTCGCCCGCGGCATTCAAACAGAGGCTGCCGACAAGCCGTTGCTGGTCGAAGTTCCGGCCATACGGGACGCCCGCATGCAAGCTGTCGCGCGCCAGGTAGTCCATTTTGTCGATGTCGATCGGGCCTGACAGAATGCTGCGCAACAACCGCGAACGCGCGTCGGGCCGCTTTTCGGCGAGCAGTCCATGCAGGTCGGCCGGTTCGAGATTCCAATCGCGGCGCAACAAGTCGGCCAGCTCGGACTGTTCCAGATACGTGCGGGCGAACGCTTCGTGTCGCGGCACATCGGCCAGCTTGATGTCCTCGATCGGGTGGCAGAACGGCCAGTGGCCGAGGTCGTGCAACAGCGCCGCCACCATTAACGACTCGGCGTCCCGGGGACTGATCGCGGCGGTGAAACGCGGGTCCTCGGCCAGTTGCCGCAGGTAGATCAACGCCAGCCGATAGACCCCAAGCGAATGTTCGAAACGCGTGTGGTTCGCGGCCGGATAGACGAGCGCGACGAGGCCCAGTTGGCTGATGTGGCTAAGCCGCCGGAACGCGGCGGTGTCGATGAGCCGTTTGACGCGGGGCGTGACCGGGACATCTTGCTCGGGAGGAATGCGGATGAACTCGCGGCGTCGGTCGAGCGCGCGGATCTCCGGCAATGCGGCCCAATCGTGGCTCATGGCGGTAGGCCGCGTCACAGCGGCCCCAATCCAATCAGCAAGCGCAGCAACACGGTCACGACCAGATAGAAACCATAGTGGATGGCGCCCGACGTGACGGAGAGGTTCAGCGAACCGAATCCGACCCCGCCGCCGACGAGCAGCATCGGCAGGAGGGCGATCACGATCATGGCG
>CAIXSC010000249.1 GCA_903921945.1 uncultured Planctomycetaceae bacterium | reverse complement strand
CTCTTTCGCAATCACATTCTGGATGATCAGACCTGGACCGTTCGAGTCGTCAACGTAGATTCCACCGTCGGAGGTGGTTGCGGTGAGAGCTCCGATTGCGGTTTCTATGGCATCGCCAACCGCGCCAATTGCGCTGTTATTCCCAGTGGTTGTCAGGCTCGCGCCATTCGCCGCGGTTAGGTTTACGCTCGCACCGTTCGCATCCGTGACAGCGCCGTTCCCGGCGGTCAGAAAGATGAAGTTGGCGCCGGCATCGATCGCGCCGAGCGGCAAGTCGCCCGCGACATTCTTGAGGGCCACGAGGCCGTTGTCGGTAATGGCGTCCAGTCGGGTTGCCGCGTCGACTTCGAGAAAGTCGGCGGGGCCGGTCCCGATCGTGTTGCCAGCGCCGGTCACGTTGAGCGTAACCACAGCGCCCACGACATCCGCGATGTCGTTGTCCGCGCCGTCCGTCAGGCTGTTCAAGGCGGTGAGGGTCACGTCGCCACTCGCCGTCACGATGCCGCTGAGCTGGATCGTTTCCGAAGCCACGATCAGGTTGCCCGTAATTGTCAGGGCGTTGAGCGTGACGGTGTCTGTGCCTCCGTCTCCTTGGAGATTGACGTTCGTGACGCCGTTGGACGTATTTGCCAACCCGAACGTCAGCGAGTCGCTCAGATCTCCGAGGTTGAAATTGAAATTCGCCGCCGGCGCCGTGTTGGTGTCGATGTCGAGTTGTGTTCCGCCACCGGAAAGTGTGAAACCGCTCGCCACGTCGCCGGTAAGCGAGATCGTATCGCCGACGACGACAATCCGCACCGTGTTGGCCCCGGGGGTCGTGACAGTGACCTGGTCCGCCTCGCCGGCATCCGCCGTAAAGCTCAGCAGGTCGGTCGCCGCGGTATAGTTCACAACCGCCATCAGGCGACGATCTTCAAACTGCTCAAAGAGCGGCCGATAATTCTTCCGCTTGCGACTCTGGCGACGTTGGCGGAGTTGGCGAGCCACCCAAGCGCTGGATCGAGTTGCGACGGTTTGACATGTTTTGGAAATGGTAATTGCTCCGCGCAAAGAAGGTTGGCTCACCGAGAGTGAGAAATTTCAAGCGACTCGCAGCCGAACGGCGGGCTGCGAAGTCGGGATTCCAAGCGTCTGCGTCGCTGAATGGCAGGGCGAAAACCGAAAGGCCGGACACCGAAATGGCGTGACGGCGCGATAAACCATGAAGGGCTCTAAGAGAGGCGACCAGCTAACGCCTACAAATCACCTGCGTTTTCACTGGCTTTGCAGGCTAGTCTGGGAGGTAAGGGTTGTCAATTACTTCTTTCACAAAACTCTCCCACTGGCGGCTTTAGCAGCTTCAAAGCGCTGTCTGGGCAAAGGCAGAGCGCCAAAAAAAAAGCCGAGTCAGCGGGAGCTGACTCGGCCTTTGCGAGTACCGACAGGTTGGAGCAGCGAGAAGTTCTTACCAGCGGTATTCAAAACGGGTGTTAATACCGTCAAAGGTGATAGGATTCAGCGTATCGCTTAAACCGGCAAAGTTGTTAGTCTGAACCGCATGAATCCACTGGCCCTGGGGCACCGCGTTGCCCCAACTGGCTAGCATGTATCCGCAGGTCAATCGACATCGCCCGTCGCGACTTTGCCAGCCAAATCCAAGTTCCATTTCGAGAATGCTGAGGACGCGGCCGGCCTTCCAGCTTGTATCCACAATAATCGGATCGACATCGCTGCTCTGGGTGTAACGGCCGCGTAACTCGCCAGCCACAAAACTGACCGAAGTTTTGCCGTACACCAGAAACCCGCTATTCCGGGCGAAACGCATGCCGTCGAGGCCTACCCGCATGCCGCCGCCTTCAAAATCCATGTTGCTGACGAGCGTATCCAAGGTCCCCGTGCCGGAATACACGCCCGTGAAATCCTGCTTCAACCCTGCGTAGCGAGCCCCCACGAGGTAGTTGATCACCCACAAATCGTCGGCCAGCCAGACGCTCCGATAGTCAATGTCGACCAGATCGAATTTCACATCCGAAAAGGCAATGGCATCCAGGAAATCCGAGCCCGCGTTGTCAGTACCGGGATGAAAAACCTGGCTTCGCAGGACGAGCGGCGCCGTTGTGTCGACCGCGTCGGTGCTGCTGCTTTGGAAGCGAGTGTAGGCCAGCGAGACACTGCTGCAATCGTCAAAGGCGTAAGTCAGGCCAACCCGAAAACCGGCCGATACGTCTGGGTCCGCGACGGCGGTCGGTCCGACTTGGACTGGCACAGCGGGTGGAGGAACGATGGCCCCATTGATCGGCACGGCATAGGCCATTTCGACGCCGCGTGCCCGCAGCGCCATGACCTCGCCAAACACGCCGCTGCGGTGCGCCCAAACCGGGGAGCAAACTACAGCGGGCGAAAGATTGTCCTCATGGCCGCACAGCTTGACTTCGCCGATCGGAGGCGACGACAGGGCTGGGCTATCTCCGAGGATCGGACCAGGCCCTGTGTCCTCGCGGGTTAGACTGAACTCGCCGGGGCGGGAGGCTGAGTGGTGGCTAAAGCTCGGTTGCCGCGTAGTCGTCCAAACAGAAGTGGCGACGCTCGACAGACCTTCCGTGAAAAACTCCTCACCATAGGTCGGGGTCGAAAAGACCCAACAGGTCAATGCCACGAACAAGACGCGACAATAGCATTTCATGGTT
>CAIXSC010000248.1 GCA_903921945.1 uncultured Planctomycetaceae bacterium | reverse complement strand
AGCGTCGGCTGGAACGCCACGCATGGCCGCGTTTGCGGTGCTCCGCCCGAACCAACGCCCCAAGCGGCCGCCGAAGCTCGCCCTGCTGGCAACGCCGCTGCCGCGGCTGGGGCGACCGCTGTGCCTACCGCGACCGCTGCGCCTACCGCGACCGCTGGTCCTGTGGCGAGTCCGATTGCTTGGCAGCGTGTCGACCTTGCGCCGCCGCGGATCGAATTGTTCGGAGCGCGTGCGCGGCAACGGCTAGTGGTGTCGGCCTTCGGAGCGCCGCGGGCGAGCGGCGGTCCCGCTGCGGGGACATCGGCCACTTCCGGCTTGGAGGTGGATTCCACGTCCAAGACGACCGCGCCGGCGATCGTCGAGTCGGCGGACATCACCGAGCAGGCCACGTTTCGCACTGCGGATCCGCGCATCGCCGTGGTTTCGACCGAGGGTGTGGTGACGCCCGTGAGCGATGGCGTCACAACCGTGGTCGCGCGGTGGCGGGAATGGACCGCCGAAGCGCGGATTGTGGTCATGAATACGGAGATCCCAGCGCCGATCGATTTTCGCACGGAGGTCGTGGCGGCCCTGAGCCGAGCGGGTTGCAGCCAGGGTGCCTGCCATGGTTCACCGCAAGGCAAAGACGGCTTCCGGCTCAGCTTGCGCGGCTTCGACCCGGCGCTCGATTTGCTGACGCTTGCCCGCGAAGATGGCGGGCGGCGAGTGAACCCGCAGCGAGCGGAGGACAGCTTGATTTTGTGGAAGGGCGGCGGCCGGTTGCCTCACCAAGGCGGAAAACGCTTCCATGCGGGCCGGCCGGGCGAACGAGGCCAGTCGGGTGAACAAGGCCAATCGGGTGAACGAGGCCAACCCGGCGAACAAGGCGACACGGTGTACGAGACGCTGCGGCAATGGATTGCGGAAGGGGCCGTGGATCTCCCGGACTCGCCCGAACTTGTCGCGTTGGAGGTGTTGCCCGGGTCGCGAATCCTGGCGGCTGGCCATCCGCGGCAGCGACTGACCGCGTTGGGAAAGTTCAGCGACGGTTCGGTGCGCGATGTCACTTCGCTGACGGTGTTTTCGACCCGGGTCGATCCGGCGGTGGATGTTTCGGCGGACGGCGTGGTGGCGTTTCGCGGCACGGCCGAGGCCACGGTGTTGGCTCGCTATCTTCAACAGGTTCGCAGTGTGCATTTAACGTACGTCGAGCACGATCCGGAGTATCGGTTCCGCGGTCCGACGCCGGCGAACGAGATCGACACGCACGTGTTCGAGCGGCAACGAAGACTGCAACTGCAACCAGCGGCGGCCGCGACGGATGAAGTGTTCCTGCGACGCGCCTTCCTGGACTCGATTGGCACGTTGCCCACGGCGGCCGAGACGCGGGCGTTTCTCGATTCGGTCGATCCGAACAAGCGGGAGGCGCTGATCGATCAGCTTTTGCAGCGTTCCGAGTTCGGTCCGTTCTGGGCGTTGAAGTGGGCCGACGTGATGCGCGGCAATCGAACGACCATCTCGCAGCGAGGTGTTCATAGTTTGCATCGTTACTTGGTGCGGCATTTCGCGGCCGATCGGCCATTTGATCAGTTGGCCAAGGAATTGGTAACCGGCCAAGGCAACACACTCCATCGGCCGCCCGCGAATTTTTTCCGTATCTCGCCCACGCCCGAGGACGCGGCGGAAAGCTTTGCCCAACTGTTCCTGGGCGTTCGGCTGCAATGCGCGAAGTGCCATAACCATCCGTTCGAAACGCTGACGCAAACCGACTACTACGGGCTGGCCGCCTACTTCGCGCGGGTGCGGATCAAAGGCAAGCAGTTCGGGTCGGATGACGAGATCGTGTACCTCGCGCGGCAAGGCGAAGTGCAGCATCCGCTGACGCGAAAGAACCTGGAACCGATCGCGTTCGGTTCGCCAGCCGGCCCTGTGGCGGCGGAAGAGGACCGGCGTGAAAGGCTCGCCGAGTGGCTCGTCGACCCGTCGAATCGACTCTTCGCCCGCTCGACCGTGAACCGCGTCTGGCGGCATTTGATGGGCCGCGGCATCGTCGAGCCTGTGGACGATTTCCGCGAAACGAATCCGCCCTCCCATCCCGAATTGTTGGACCATTTGGCCGACCTGTTTGTGCGTGGCGGCTATCGCTTGAAGCCGGTGATTCGCGAGGTGATGCGGTCCAAGACCTACCAACTGTCGGCGGCGAGGACCGGTCCGCAATCGCCGCGAGCGGCCGATCCAGCGGCGTATTACACCCAGGCCTCGATTCGCATGCTGACGGGCGAACAAGCGGTGGACGCGGTCAGCGCGGCGATCGGCGTGCCCGAGGAATTCAAAGGCTATCCGGCCGGGACGCGCGCGATTGAACTGGCCGAAGGCGCTGTGGATAACGATTTCCTCACAGCCTTCTCGCGGCCGATTCGGGATGCGGCGTGCGACTGTGCCCGCGAAGAAGACCCGTCGCTCGGCGAGGTGCTCCATTTGCTGAACAACCGCGGCCTCGTGGAACGCATCTCGTCGCCTCGCGGCCACCTGGGCCAAGGGCTGGCCGCCAATCGACCGACCGCCGAAATCCTCGAAGAGATGTACCTCGCGACGCTCAGCCGCCGCCCCACGGATTCAGAACGCCGGTTGGCCGAAACGCACGTGGAAACCGTCGGCGACCGGTCGGCGGCACTGGCGGACTGGCAACACGCGTTGTTGAATTCCAACGAGTTCCTTTTGCGTCACTGATGTTTCGAGGGAAGAAACGGATGTCGATAGCAGCGTTGATCGAACAGTATTTGGCTGGCCCGCGGCTCTTGCGCGACGCGATCGCCGGAATGACGACCGAAGCGCTTGACGCCTGCCCCGTCGCCGGGAAGTGGTCGACCAAGCAAGTCATCTGCCACATCGCGGACTTCGAACCGGTGTATCTCGACCGGATCAAGCGAGTGATCGCGGAAAATGAACCGACGATGTTCGGCGGCGACCCCGATCTCTTCGCCGCTCGACTGGCTTACGATCGCCGGGACGTGTCCCTGGAACTGAATCTGATCGAAGCTTGTCGCGCGCATCTGGGAACCATCTTGAGCGCGCTGCCGGAGAGCGACTTCGCGCGGCGCGGAATGCACTCGGTCGCCGGTCCGATGTCGATCGAAAAACTGCTGTCCAACATCGCCGGCCACATTCCCCACCACGTGCGGTTCATCGAGGAAAAGCGGGCCGCGTTGGCCCGCTGACCACCGCTGCCGCCAAGCCTAAGGCGCTGGGCGGGCCGCAATGCGGGATTCGCCACCACGGAGCTGATCGGGAGCTGATCGGGGGGCAAACCCGGCCGTCGCCTACGGCTCGGCGGT
>CAIXSC010000247.1 GCA_903921945.1 uncultured Planctomycetaceae bacterium | reverse complement strand
TCCACCGCCCGCTCCGCCCATTCGTCACTTGGTCTGGAGGACGCGCAGGTCCGGCCAGCCCGGAACGTTCGTCGTAACGTTTGGACCAGGACATTTGCATGGGGTGCGTTCGCCTGCGGAGTGGCCGCCATCTCCGCTCAGGTGGCGATCGGCACGAAGACCGCCGGAGCCGCTGAACTGCCGCCGGCCGCGAATCGCCCGATCGATTTCGCTCGCGACATAAAACCGCTGCTCGCCAAGCACTGTTGGTCGTGTCATAACGCGGAGACTCGCGAGTCGGGCTTGCGGCTCGATCTGTCGAGCGGCCTGCTCGCTGGCGGCGACACGGGGAAGGCCGTGGTTCCCGGCAAGAGCGCCGACAGCCGTCTCGTGCATTACATCGCCGGCTTGGATCCGAAGAAACGGATGCCGCCTGACGGCGAACCGTTGTCGGCCGAGTCGATCGGGATATTCCGCGCCTGGATCGACCAGGGTTGCCCTTGGCCGGAAACGGAAAATCCCCCCTCGGCGAAGCAGTCACACTGGGCTTATCAGACGCTGCGGCAAGTGCCGCCTCCCGCGGTGAAACTTGCCGATTGGCCGATCAATCCGATCGATCATTTTGTGTTGGCGGAACTGGAGAAACGCGGCCTTCGTCCGTCTCCCGAGGCCGATCGCACGACGTTGATCCGCCGGCTGTCGCTCGACCTGCTCGGACTGCTCCCGTCGGTGGCGGAGGTCGACGCCTTCGTGAACGACCGGAATGATAAAGCCTACGAGCGCCTCGTGGATCGTCTGCTGGGCTCGCCGCATTTTGGCGAACGTTGGGGGCGGCACTGGCTCGACATGGCCCGTTACGCGGACTCGGACGGCTACGAAAAAGACAATCCGCGGCCCGATGCCTACCGCTGGCGAGACTGGGTGATCGACTCGATCAACGCGGATCTGCCGTTCGACCAATTCACCATCGAACAGCTCGCTGGCGATTTGATTCCCAACGCCTCGCCCCTACAGCGTTTGGCCACCGCCTTCCATCGCCAAACCCTGACCAACACCGAAGGCGGGACCGATCAGGAACAATGGCGCGTGGAAGCGTGCTTCGACCGCACCGAGACCACGGGCGCCGTCTGGCTTGGACTGACAGTCGGCTGTGCCCGCTGCCACTCGCACAAGTACGACGCGATCAGCCAACGCGAGTACTACCAATTGTTCGCGGTGTTCAACAACGGCGACGAGCAGTCGACCGTGGTGCCGAAGTCGGTGAGCGAAGTCGCCGCGTACGAGCGGGAGAAAGCCAGCCATGACGCGGCGCTCGCCGCGCTCACCGACCGCATCCGCGCGGCGCAGGCGCCGCAATCCGGCGCCTACGACGAGTGGGAATCCAAAGCCCACAGCGCGCTCGCCGAACACCGAGCGAACCCGCTCACGCTTCATCCGCTCGACAACGCCACTGTCGTTAGCGACGCCGAACTCGCATTCAAACGGCTCGAGGATGCCTCGTGGCTTGTCAGCGGTCCCAACCCGGAAAAGGCGGTTTACACGTTGCAAGGCACCGTCAATCGCCCGGGCATCCACGCCATTCGCATCGACGCGATGGCCGATGACAGCCTGCCCGCCAAGGGGCCGGGGCGAGTTGCCCATGGCAATTTTGTCCTCACTGAACTGACCGTCGAGGTCGCGCGACAAAGCGACTTCTCGGACGCTCGCAAACTGGCCCTGCGCGACGCCCGCGCGGATATCGAACAAGAGCCTAAGTCGGCCAAACCATGGCTGGCCCAACACGCGATCGATGGGAACGAGGAAACCGGCTGGGCCATCTCGCCACAGTTCGGGAAATCGCATTGGTGGATCGCCTCGTTGAGCGAACCGCTCGACGGCGTCGGCAATCTCCATGTGCGCGTTCGCATCAGCCAGCAACACGGCAAGCAACATACGATTGGCCGCTTCAAGGTGACCATGCAGACGGGCGTCGCGTTGAGCGAAGCGTACCCGGAAGCGATCGTCAAAACGCTCGCGATCCCGGTCGACAAGCGATCTGCCGGACAGCGGCAGGAGTTGCTGGATCACTTCAGCCGCTCCATCGCGCCAACCAAAGCGTTGTTCGCGGAACTGGATGAATTGCGAAAAAAGGAGCCGGCCAAAGCCGAGTTACCTGTCCGCGTTATCGCGCAACGCACGCAAAACCCTCGCAAGACTTTCGTGTTCCGGCGGGGAGAATTCCTCCATCCTATTGCGGAACTGGAGACGCTGCCCGGCGGACTCGCCACACTGCCACCGCTGGCGGCCCGTCCTGGCAATGCGATGGCGGACCGCATGGATCTGGCCCAGTGGCTTGTCGCTCCCCAAAATCCGCTGACGCCGCGAGTGACCGCGAACCATATCTGGCGGCAACTCTTCGGTGTCGGCCTCGTGCGAACACCCGGCGATTTCGGGGTCCGTGGCGAACGCCCTTCCCACCCCGAACTGCTCGATTGGCTCGCCGCCGATCTGGTCGCCGGATCCGGCGCTGGCGAGATGGCTCGCCCCTGGTCTCGGAAAGCGCTGATCAAGCGGATCGTGCAATCGGCTACTTACCGTCAGTCGTCGCGTCATCGTCGCGAACTGCAGGAGGTCGATCCGCAGAACCGATTGCTCGCGCGGCAAAACCGTTTGCGGGTCGAAGGCGAGATTGTCCGGGATATCAGTTTGGACGCCGCTGGACTGTTGTCGCGAAAAGTGGGCGGTCCGAGCGTCTACCCGCCGCTGCCCCCCGGTATCGCCGAACTCAGCTACGCGGGCAACTTCAAATGGAACGTCTCGACGGGCGAGGATCGTTACCGCCGCGGCATGTACACCTTTTTCAAACGCACTTCGCCCCATCCCAACTTGACGACCTTTGATTGCCCGGACGCGAATCTCGCCTGCCTGGAACGGCGCGCCTCGAACACGCCGCTGCAAGCGCTCACGACACTCAACAACGAATCGTTCGCCGAAGCGGCTCGCGCGTTCGCCAATCGGATCTTGATGGAACCGTCCATGGCCAGCGACACCGAGCGGTTGGTACAGGCGTTCCGGATCAGCGTGGCTCGCGCGCCGCAAGCGGATGAAACTCGCCAGCTCGAAGAATTGCTTGCCGCCTCCACAGCGTGGTACGCCGAGCGACTCGATCAAGCCCGTGAATTGACCGGCAAGTCGACCGTGGCTGGAGTCCCGCCGGAACGGCACGCGGCCTGGATCGCCGCCGCTCGCGTGCTGCTCAATCTCGATGAGTTCGTTACCCGCGAATGACGAGGGGCCATCGCCGCAGGTCCCATTTTCGGAAAATCGTAAAAGCGGAAGACAATCGAAGAGTGTTGTTTCCACTCCGGCGCCTCGGCGCCTTGGGAGCCCAATCATGTCCTTGGATCGACAAGCTTGGATCGAGCAAACTCGCCGGCGATTCTTGACCAGTTCCGCTAGCGGATTAGGGGCGGCAGCGCTGGCCGCCATCTTGTCCGAGGATGGCGTGCTGCGGCCGGCCGCGGGCGCGGAGCCGGCCAATGGAGATCTTTCGACGTTGACCGCGGGCGGTCCGTCGGCATCCAATCCGTTCGCGCCTCGACCGCCCCATTTCGCGCCGAAGGCCAAGAACTGCATTTTCCTGTTCCAGGCAGGCGCGCCGTCGCATCTCGATTTGTTCAATCCCAAGCCGAAGCTGAACGAACTCGACGGCAAGCCGCTCCCGAAGGAAATGCTCGAGAAGGTGCGTTTCGCCTTCATCAAAAAGGACAGCGCCGTCCTGCTGGGTTCGCCGCGAAAGTGGTCGAAGCACGGTCAATGCGGCATGGACTTTTCGGATTTCCTGCCGAACATCGCGACCTGCGCGGACGACATCCTGATGATCCGCTCGATGTACTCCGAGCAGTTCAACCATCATCCGGGCCAGTTGTTGTTGAGCTGCGGGCGGGCGACGTTCGGCCTGCCAACCATGGGCAGTTGGCTGACGTATGGTCTCGGCACGGAATCACGCGATCTGCCCGGCTACGTCGTGTTGACGAGCGGTCGCGGCTCGAGCGGTGGCGCGTCGCTATGGTCAAGCGGCTTCATGCCTTCGCACTACGCCGGCGTGCTGTTCCGCAACCAGGGCGAGCCGGTGTTGAATTTGGCCAATCCGGCTGGCCTTCCCGCCGAGCAGCAACGCCGCGGACTGGATACGTTGAAGTCGCTGAATTCACGCCGCTTCGAGGAAATGGGCGACCCGGAGATCGCCAGCCGGATCGCGAGTTACGAGTTGGCGTTCCGCATGCAATCAGCGGCCCCGGAGTTGATCGATTTGAAGAGCGAGTCGGCGACGATGCTCGACGCGTATGGCGTCGGCCGCGCTCAGCACCCGCAAGCCACAGGCCGTGGCAATGTCGACAACGCCCACTTGTCGTTCGCGCGGAACTGCTTGCTCGCCCGCCGCATGGTCGAGCGGGGGGTGCGGTTCGTGAATATCATTTACGAGGCCTGGGATCAGCACAGCAACCTGGAAGGCGACTTGCGGTACAACTCGTGGGTCGTCGATCAACCGGTCGCCGCGTTGCTCAAAGACCTCAAACAACGCGGCTTGCTCGATAGCACGCTGGTCGTGTGGGGCGCCGAGTTTGGCCGAACGCCGCTGGGCGAAAACCGCAATGGCCGCGAAGCCAACACCGGCCGGGATCATCATCCGTTTTCGTTCACGCTGTGGATGGCGGGTGGCGGTATCAAAGGCGGCCAAGTCTATGGCGACTCGGACGAGATTGGCTGGGGGGTCGCTCGCGATCCGGTCCACGTCAACGATTTCCATGCGACCATGCTGCATCTCTTCGGACTCGACCACCTGAAACTCACCAGCCGTTTTCAGGGTCGCGATTTCCGCCTGACCGATGTCGGCGGAAAAGTCATGACGCCATGGCTTGCGTAGGAGGTCGCTTACCTCTGTTCACCGAACCGCCCTCTTGTCCCGGAAAGCCATTCCATGCATTGGAACACAATACTTGTCCCGACCGACTTTTCTCCATCGAGCGACGCCGCTTTGCGACTCGCCACGGTGCTGGCCCGCGATAGCGAGGCGCGGATTGTGATTGTGCATGTCGCCGAACCGCGGCCGGCGTATACCGTGGCTGGCGTTTATGCCAGCCTGCCGTCGGGCAACGAGTTCCAAGCGGAAAACGAGCAACTCGCCAAGACCGCGCCGCCCGATCCCTCGGTTCGATGTGAACGACGGTTTGTGGTCGGCAGTCCGGCCGAGGAGATTGTGCGGTGCGCTAACGATCTCAAGGCCGACATGATCGTCATGGGCACCCATGGCCATACCGGACTGGTCCGCCTGCTGCTCGGCAGTGTCGCGGAAGCCATCCTTCGCCACGCCTCGTGCCCGGTGCTGACTGTCAAGTCGCTCGCCCCGGCCGCCAATCCTTGAGTTGTTTCGATTCTTGAGTCCCAAGAGAGCGAGTGTTCCGTGACTTCTCCCGCTTCCGCTTCGTCATCGTCAGCAGCTCCCGCCGTGGAGCACATTTTGGTGGTGCCGACTTCGCTGTTCCACGCCCTTGGGCACTTCCAAGGTTTTTCTCCGGAAGCGGACCGCTACCTGGGAGAATTGCTCAATCCGCGCCATACCAGTTACCGGCCGCGTCCGGAGATGGAACGCGATCCATCGTTCAAGCAACTGATCCCCTACGTCATTTTCCGTTACATCGATAGCCAGGGGCAGCCGCATCTTTTCGAGTACACACGAGGAAAAGGGCAGGGCGAACAGCGGTTGCACAGCAAACGCAGCGTGGGCATTGGCGGCCACATTTCGGCGATCGACGCCGCTCACGGCGATGTTTACGCCGAGGGAATGCGGCGTGAGTTGGAAGAAGAAGTCGAGATTGGCGCCTCCTACTCGCAACGATGTATTGGACTGATCAACGACGACTTGACCGAGGTCGGGAAGGTCCATCTGGGCGTCGTCCATCTGTGCGACATTTCCGCCCCGGCCGTGAGTCCCAGGGAGTCCGACATTCTGGACGCTGGCTTCCGACCGCTCGATGAACTCCGCAGCCGCTTGGACGCCTTCGAAACATGGTCGCGGATTTGCTTGGAACAAGCATTCGGAGAAAAGGTGTCAGGACTCTTTTCTGGGGAGTTGAGCTAGGATTAGATTCCGTGACGGGAAGACCAAAACGTGCAGACGAAGCGGGTGGGATTTGTCACGCCTTGAAACGAGGCAATGCTCGGGCGACCATTTTTCACAAACCGGAGGACTACGAGGCCTTCGAGCAGATCCTTGCCGAGGGACTGGCGCGTTACGCTTGCCGGATTCTGGCTCACCAGTAAATGCCCAACCACTGGCATTTTGTGTTGCAGCCCACGGAAGATGGAGGCATGGGCAACTTCCTGCGGTGGGTTTCGCTCACGCACACGATGCGGTCGCATGCCCACTACCGGACCGGCGGCCAAGGACATTTCTATCAGGGCCGGTTTCAGAGTTTTCCCGTCCAGGATGATGAGCACTTTCTGCTGGCCTGCTGGTGACACCTTTTCCCGAGCACGCCATGGCTCAAGACTTTTCCAAACGTGAACTGCCCACCATCGCTTCACCTAACGCTCCCGCTCCGCCTTCACCGCCGGCTCTACAGCAGCTGGCTCCGCAGGTGCCGGGGGCTTCGCATCTCGACAACCTCATTCCGTTTCCACCCGGATCGTGCCTGGACGGAAGATATGTGATCGAACGCGAGCTGGGTCGTGGCGGCTTCGGG
>CAIXSC010000246.1 GCA_903921945.1 uncultured Planctomycetaceae bacterium | reverse complement strand
TCGCTGGTTGCGGTTCCCGCACACACGCCGATCGATCGGTTCATCGCGATCGCGGCGGCCGAACGCGGCTTGGCGATGGCGCCCGCCGCCGACGCTTCCACATTGCTGCGGCGCGCGACACTTGACTTGATCGGTGTGCCGCCGACTCGCGAAGAACTGGAAGAGTTCGCGCAGGACAGTTCGCCGGACGCCTACGAACGGCGACTCGACCGGCTGCTGGCTTCGCCAAGGCATGGCGAGCGCTGGGCCCGCCACTGGCTGGACGTCGCCGGCTACGCCGATTCGGACGGCTACACGAGCGCCGACGCGCCACGGGCCTACGCGTACAAGTTCCGCGACTACGTGATTCGAGCCATGAACGCCGATCTGCCGGTCGATCGGTTCGTGCTGGAGCAATTGGCGGGCGACGAGCTGGTTGGGGCGACGGCCGCGAACTTTTCACCGGAGCAGATCCGGTGGCTGGAGGCGTCCGGCTTCCTGCGGATGGCGGCCGACGGAACGGGCTCGGGCGCGCCCGATCAAGACTTGGCTCGCAATCAAGTCGTGGCCGATACGGTGCGGATTGTCAGCACGTCGCTGCTCGGCCTGTCCGTCCACTGCGCCCAGTGCCACAACCACCGCTACGACCCGATTCCGCAATCGGACTACTATCGGCTGCGAGCGGTGTTCGAGCCGGCGCTCGACTGGAAGAGCTGGCGCCCGCCGCAAGCGCGGCTGGTGTCGCTGTACACGGATGCCGACCGGGCGGCGGCCGCGGCGGCGGACGCCGAGGCACAGCGGATCGCCGGCGAAAAGGAAGCGAAACAAAGGACGTACTTGGCCGCGGCGCTCGAAAAGGAACTGCTCAAGTTCCCCGAAGCCCAGCGGCCCGTGTTGCGGGAAGCGTACCAGACGCCCGCCGATAAACGTTCCGCCGAGCAGGCCAAGCTGCTGAAGGAAAACCCGAGCGTGAATATCTCGCCGGGCGTGTTGTATCAATATGACGCGGCCGCCGCCGACGATCTGAAAAAGTTCGATCAGCGGATCGCCGAGGCGCGCGGGAAGAAACCGGTCGAGGATTTCGTCCATGCCTTGGTCGAGCCGCGCCGTGCGGCGGGGCAGGCGTTGCCCGCCACGTTCGTCTTCCACCGCGGCGACCACCGTCAGCCCAAGGCGTCGGTCGGCCCCGGAGATTTGTCGATTGCCGCTCCGCCTGGCGAGCGATTCGAGATACCGGAACGCGTGACAGCGGGTATTGGGAATTCGGGCGCTGGGACAGCGGGCACAGGAACAGCGGGCACAGGGAATTCGGGCGAGAGCGCGTCGAGTTCAGGGCGGCGGGCCGCGTTTGCCCAACATCTTGCCAGCGGTCGGCATCCGCTGTTTGGTCGGGTGCAAGCGAACCGGCTATGGCTGCATCATTTCGGGCGCGGCTTGGTGGGAACTCCCGCCGACTTTGGAATGTTGGGGCAACGCCCAACACATCCGGAACTGCTCGATTGGTTGGCGACCGAATGGCCGGCGCAGGATTGGAGTTGGAAGCGGATGCATCGGCTGCTGATGACGTCGCACGCATACCGGCAAGCGTCGACGAACGAGCTCGCGATGGCGCGGGACCAGGACAATCGATGGTTGACGCGGTTCGCGGTGCGGCGGCTCGAGGCCGAGACGATTCGCGATCGAATGCTGGCCGCCAGCGGCATGTTGAGTGGCCGGATGTTCGGGCCGTCCGCGGCGGTGAAAGAGGACGAGGTCGGACAGGTGATCGTGGCGCCCGAAGGCGAAACGCGCCGCAGCGTTTACCTTCAGCAGCGGCGGAGCCAACCCGTCGCGTTGCTCGCCGCTTTCGACGCGCCGGTGATGGAAACCAACTGCGAGCAGCGTTCGTCGTCGACGGTGGCGACGCAGTCGCTCATGTTGCTCAACGGCGATTTCGCCTTGAAGCAGGCGGCCGAGCTGGCGCGGGTCGCGCAGTTGGAAGCCGACTCGGCCGCGTTGCCTTCGCTGGAGGCGGAGACGTTGGCGGTGGCCGCGAAAGTCGACGGTTTGCGGCGGCCGGTGGCATGGCAAGCCGGCTATGGAGCGTTCGACGAGGCGGCGGGACGCGTGGTCGCGTTTCAGGTGTTGCCGCACTGGACCGGCGGTTCGTGGCAGGGCGGGCCAACGCTGCCCGATGCCAGGATTGGCTGGGTGCTCGTCAATGCGGGCGGGGGCCATCCTGGAAATGGCCGCGAGTTCGCGGCGATTCGTCGCTGGACGGCCCCGCGCGCCGGCGTCGTGTTGGTCGCGGGCAAGCTGAGCCATCCGCAAGCGGCTGGTGACGGAGTTCGCGGCCGGCTTGTTTCCAGCCGGACCGGGAAGGCGGGCGAGTGGATCGCTTTCAACCAAGCGGTCGATACGAAGGCGGAGGGATTGGCGGTCGAAGCGGGCGATACACTGGACTTTGTCGTCGATTGCCGCGAGTCGGAGAACGCCGATTCGTTTGGCTGGTCGGTGACGCTGAGCTTGTCGTCGCCGGGCGGCGGCCCGCCTCAACTGTTCGTATCCGAGAAGGAGTTGCCGGCTCCAAGGCCAGCGGCGGCGGTCAAGACGCTCGCGCGGGCTTTCGAACGGGCTTATGGACGGTCGGCGTCGGATCGGGAGCTGCGGCTAGCGCTCGAACTGGTCGCCGCCCAGGCGCCGTCGCTGCACGCCGCGACCGGTGAATCGATCGCGGCGGAACTGGCCGCGATCACGAATGTGTGCCAAGCCTTGATAACCTCGAACGAGTTTCTCTATGTCGAATGAACCAACAAGTGCGATGGTGGGCTCGCAGCGCGGGACTCGAAGGGAGTTCCTGGCGCGGAACGCGATGGGGATTGGCGGCGTCGCGTTGGCGTGGCTGCTCGATCAGGACCGTCTGTTGGCGACTCCGGGCAAGATTCCGCAGCAGCGGCCGGTCTTCGATTTATTGCCGAAGGCGCCGCCACGGCCGGCGCGGGCGACGGCGATGATTTCGCTGTTCATGCATGGTGGTCCGTCGCATGTGGATCTGACCGATCCGAAGCCCGAGCTCTCGCGTCGCGATGGCGGCGACTATCCGGGCGAGGTTGTCTACAGCTTCGTGAACCGGGCCAGCAAAAAGCTGTTGGGATCGCCGTGGAAGTTCGCGCCGCGCGGCCAGTGCGGGACGGAGATCTCCGAATTGTTGCCGGAGCTGGCCGGAATCGTGGACGACGTCTGCTTGATTCGGTCGATGCACACGGGTCACAACGGGCACGAGGTTTCCATCCGCTATTTCCATGGCGGCATTCCAGCCGTGACCGGGCGCCCGACGATGGGCGCGTGGCTGACCTACGCGCTCGGTAGCGAAGCGCGGGATCTGCCGGCGTACATGGTGCTCTCCGATCCGGGCGGGCATCCGGTGGACGGAGTGCATAACTGGTCGAGCGGCTGGATGCCGCCGCTGTACCAGGGCACGGTGCTTAGGCCGAAGGACCCGCGGATTTTGAATCTCGAACCGCCGCCGCAACTGCGGGGCGTGACGCAGCGTCAGAACCTCGATTTGCTCCGTGAACTCAATCGCATGCACCTGGAACGCCATCCCGGCGAGGCCGATCTGGAAGCGCGGATTGCGAGCTACGAGTTGGCGGCCGCGATGCAGACGGCCGCCGCCGAGGCGCTGGACATTCAGCGCGAAACGGCCGCGACCCACAAGCTGTATGGGCTCGATGATCCCGCCACGAAAGAATACGGAACTCGCTGCCTGATCGCGCGGCGGTTGGTGGAACGCGGCGTGCGGTTCGTGCAGTTGTTTCTTGGCGGGCAGCCTTGGGACACGCACCAAAACATTCGCGCGAATCTGCCCGCTGTCTGCCGTCGCACCGACAAGCCGGCCGCGGCGCTGGTCAAGGATCTGAAACAACGCGGATTGCTCGACTCGACCCTTGTTCACTGGGGCGGTGAAATCGGCCGGCTGCCGGTGGTCGAAGGCTCGGGAGAGACCGTGGGTCGCGACCACAACGGCCAAGGTTTCAGCACGTGGCTCGCCGGCGGTGGCGTTCGTCCGGGCATGGTCTATGGCGAAACGGACGAGTTCGGCCATCGAGCCGCCGTGAATGTGGTTTCTCCGAACGACTATCAGGCCACGTTGCTCCATCTGTTCGGCCTGGAACACGAGCGGCTGGTCTACCATCACAACGGCCAGGAACAGCGGCTCACCGACGGCCGGCCGGCACGCGTGGTCCGGGAGATTCTGGCATAGAGCTTTTCTGAAATCGGCGCGATCTGTTGACTCGCGGTTCACACGAGGTCGAATGGTCGCTCGCAGGCGTCGGAACACGACGCGAACACGCCGGTGCAAACGTTTATTGACGCCGTTCCAACGATCACCATCGAGGGTTTGAACCATGGCTGCCGCGGATTTTCGCGATCGTTTGTTGGCGGGACTGGGAGGACCGTGGCCGGAGGCTGGTCCTTTGAATGCCAAGGTCGAGTCGACGGAGCGGCTTGAAGGCGGAGTGCGGCGCGAGCGGGTGTCGTACGAAGTGGAGCCGGGCGAGCGGATCGCGGCGTACCTGTTGGCGCCCGATTCGGCGACCGCGGGCAAGCCGGCGCCCGGCATTTGCGTTTGGCATCAGCATAACGGCCAGTGGTCGATGGGAATGAGCGAGCCAGCGGGGCTCGGCGGCAACCCGATGCATCACACGGGGCTGGCGTTGGCGCGCGAAGGCTACGTCGTGCTGTGTCCCGACGCGTTGGGGTTTGGCGAGCGGGAGAAAGGTTACAAGCACAAGGGCGGGAACCTAGAGCGGTTCCTGTTCCTCAAGTATGTCGTGGCGGGCAAGTGTCTGGCTTGGAAGCACATTCTGGACATGCGCCGAGCGGTGGATTACCTCGCGAGCCGCGCCGAGGTGCGGGCCGATCGGCTTGGCTGCTATGGCCACTCCATGGGTTCGACGCACACGTGGCTTGTGGGGCCGTGGGAGCCGCGGTTGGTGGCGCTCGTAGGCAACTGTTGCCTGCCGACCTACGCGGCGATCCATCGCGAACAATTGCTGCACTGTTTTCCGAATTTCATTCCGGGGCTGCACGCCTGGGGGGACACTCCGGACATCGCCGCGCTGATCGCGCCGCGGGCGTTGCACCTGAATCTCGGCGAACTGGACGGCGGCAGTCCGATCGAAGAGGCGCGCCGCGGGCTGGAGACGATTCAGCGAGCGTACGAATCGCAGCACGCCGAGAAGAATTTCACCCATTTCGTCGAGTCGGGTGCCGGCCACGTGCTCAGCGAAGCGATGTGGACGCGGGTGAAG
>CAIXSC010000245.1 GCA_903921945.1 uncultured Planctomycetaceae bacterium | reverse complement strand
CGAGAAAGCCAATCAGTGCCAGGCACTGATCGCTCGTCCGTCGACGCTGGAGTCGGTATTCGGCACCGCGTCGCGATTGCGGTTGGGAGGCCCGGCCGTCGCCTACGGCTCGGCGGTAAACGAGGAAGGCGGATGCAGGCGTTGCCGAGTGGGCGTCGCTCGTGGTGAACCTCCTCTTGTACGACGGACATCTTGTCCGTCGCGAGCACTTCGAACGCGTCGCCTCGGTTCGAGCCACGCTCAACAACCAAGGTCACCGGGCAGACGAAGGTCGCGGCAATCTGTGTACCACGAAGGACACGAAGAGCACGAAGGTAGCAGAGCATGAAGCGATGGATGTCAGCTTTCAGTCTTCGTGCTCTTCGTGTCCTTCGTGGTTGCTCGAACTGAGTTCGGTGATCAATGCTCGGAGTGGCGAATGCGCTTGTCAGCTCTATCGCTTGCTACGGGGCGGGCGACGGACAAGATGTCCGTCGTACATGGGGAGAATGGATGTTGGCCTGAGTCGGCCGATCGCGGCGAACGTCATCTTTGTACGAACGAACAGGCGGTCTCGCTCCACTCGAAAATACGCACGCGTTTTCCAACTGTCGCAAGAAACCTCGCGCTGCCTCGGCGCTCCGATCGACGCTGCGCACTGCCGGACATTTGGGCTCGGCAGTGCCATTCGTGCCTGGCACCGATCGCCGTTGCCGTGCTAGGGCCAGCCCCAACGCTTCGAGCTCAATGGCTTATCGCGGGTTGTTTCAAACGGATCTCCGAGATTTCCTTAATTTTCCGACTGCTGACCGATGATCGCCAGCGGTCCGGCGAGTCGTGGCGAACGTTTTACGATCCTTTCTTCGCACCCATGGGGCCGCCTTTCTTGCCTCCCATCGGGCGCCCCATCGGCGCATTGCGATTGCGTTCCGATGCGGGATCGTACGTTGGATTCGGGCCCGAAGGGTTCAGCGCGCCGGTGTCTTTCTGCCAGGCGCGCAATGTCGCGTGCATGGCCGACGCTTTGTCCCGCATCGAAGCGGCTAAATCAGTTCGCTCGCCGGGATCCATCCGCAAATTATAGAGTTCGACCCGTCCACCGTCCTCGAAGAACTCGATCAACTTGTAATCGCCTTCGCGCAGGGCGCTCGATGGCGGCGAGCGGCCAACATAACAAGGGAAATGCCAGAACATCCTCGCGCGCTTCAGCGACGACGCGCCGCGCAGCAGCGGCATGAGGCTGGTGCCATCGACCGTCTGCCGGGCGGGCAATGGCAGACCGGCAAGCTCGAGCAGCGTGGGGAAAAAGTCGACGCTGGCAACCGGTGCATCGCATTTGGTGCCCGGCTTGACAAAGCCCGGTCCGCGGACCGCCAACGGCACACGAATGCCACCCTCGTACAATTGGCCCTTTCCTCCCTGCAGCGGCGCGTTGAATTGCTGCGTTCCGCCATTATCGGAGGTGAACACAATCAACGTGTCGTTGTCCAACTTCCATGCCCGCAAAGCCTCCAAGATCCGTCCCACATTGCGATCGAACGCCTCGATGGTCGCCGCGTAAGCCGGATCGTTTACGGCGCCACCACCCGCGCCCCTTCTACCCTGCCCCTTGCCCTGACCTCTACCTTGTCCCTGTCCCTGTCCTTTGCCTTGAACCTGACCCGGACGCGGCCCTTGACTTTGTCGTTGCTCCTCGCCTGCGGTGCGT
>CAIXSC010000244.1 GCA_903921945.1 uncultured Planctomycetaceae bacterium | reverse complement strand
GATCCTGGTGGGGATGATCACGTCGCTGGCGTGGATTTTGTTGAGTGGCGACACCTATGCCAAAGTGTACGGCTTGCCGAAAGATCAAGCGCTGGTCCCCTTCAGCCAACCGGGGATCGTGACGATTCCGCTCGGGTTTATCGTCTTGGTCGTGGTGTCGCTGCTCACCCCGCCGCGAGCGGCGACCGCATCTTAAAACGCGATGGACCAAACATCGGTTGTCGGTCCGCCTGTCGCGCGACCGGTTCGTTCGATGCCTTGAATGCGGGCCAGGAAACTCAACCGGGAGGTGAAAGCCTGTCAATAATTCGGCGTGGGCGGGCGGTACTGCTCGATTTCGATCGAGCGGAACCAATCGATGGTCCGCTGGAGGCCCTCGCGGAGCGGGACCTGCGGGGTCCAGCCGAGCCGTGTTTGGGCCAGTTCGATATCCGGCCGACGACGCACCGGATCGTCCACGGGAAGCGGTTGTCGTACGATCTTCGACCGACCGCCGACAAGTTCGATGACCAGCTCGGCCAGTTCCCGCACCGTGAACTCGACGGGGTTTCCCAGGTTGACCGGACCGATGAACGCGTCCGGTCCTTCCATCATCCGCTGGATGCCTTCGATCAGGTCGTCGCAGTAGCAGAACGAGCGGGTCTGGGAGCCGTCGCCGAACAGCGTCAAGTCTTCGCCGCGGAGCGCTTGGCGGATGAAATTCGAGACCACCCGGCCGTCGAACGGATGCATGCGCGGGCCGTACGTGTTGAAGATCCGCACGATGCGAATGTTGACCCGGTTCATGCGGTGGTAGTCCATGAACAGGGTTTCGGCGACCCGCTTGCCTTCGTCGTAGCAGGCGCGCGGCCCGAGTGGATTGACGCTGCCGCGGTAAGACTCGCGCTGCGGGTGCTCGGTCGGGTCGCCGTACACTTCGCTGGTGGACGCTTGCAAGACTTTCGCTCGGCAACGACGCGCCATTCCCAGCACGTTGATGGCTCCCAGCACCGAGGTCTTCGTCGTCTTAATCGGGTTGTACTGGTAGTGGCCGGGAGCGGCGGGGCAGGCCAAGTTGTAAATCTGATCCACTTCCAGCCAGATCGGCTGGGTCACATCGTGCCGCACGAGTTCGAAATTCGGCAGCTTCAGCAAATGCGCGACGTTGGTTTTTTGGCTGGTGAAGAAGTTATCCAGGCAGATGACGTCGTGGCCTTGAGCGACGAGCCGTTCGCAGAGGTGCGACCCGAGAAAACCGGCTCCGCCGGTCACGAGGATTCGTTTGATTTGCGTCACGTTGTTCGTCCTAACAGAGCGTCCGATTGCGCCGAGTGGCTTGCCTGACCGGCGGAGTCTAACATATTGGTCGCGATTGACGTTAGATCGTCGCGGGAACTACGATTCACCGCTGGTTTGAGTGGTGGCGGCTGGCCGATACCGAGTCGCAGTCGTGTTCCCACGCGCGCCGCCACCCACCTCAGCTTGCAGATCACCCACCTACGCTCGCCGCCACCCACCCACCCACGCACGCAGATCACCCACCTACGCTCGCAGCCACGTGCTTAGGCGTGTCGGCCTTCCCAGGAGACAAATCATGTTGCAAGTCGGCTTACAGGACAGCGGACGGTACTGTGACGGATTGCGTCGGCGGAGTTTCCTGCGAATCGGGGTGGCGGGCATGGCGTCGGCCGGCCTCGGGGCGGTGCTGCGGGCGAAGGAGCTGTCGGCGGCGGCCGGCATGGCGAAGCGCGACACGTCCGTGATCCTGTTGTGGCTGGATGGCGGTCCGGGCCACATGGACATGTACGACATGAAGCCGGAAGCGCCGGCCGAGTATCGCGGGATCTGGTCGCCCATTGCGACCAATGTGCCGGGGATGGAAGTCACCGAGCTCTTCCCGTTGCAGGCGAAAATCGCCGACCGGTTTTCGATCGTGCGGTCCCTCCACCATAACTCGGGCGACCACTTCACCGGCGGCCACTGGATGCTCACCGGCCGCGACGGTGTGAGCGGCGCGAACACGGCTGGCAAGTATCCCTTCTTCGGTTCGATCGCCACCCGTGTCACTGGCCCGCGGCAAAACGGGATGCCGGCCAATGTCGCCGTGCCGTACGCGTCGAGCATTGGATTGCGACCGGGCTACTTTGGCGGCAACTATCTGGGTCCGCAAGAGAACCCGTTCGAGACCGAGGGCGACCCCAATGCGAAAACATTCCAAGTTCGCAACATCGGCTTGCAGGGGAATCTGACGATCGAACGGCTTGAAAACCGGCGGCAACTCACGTCGCAATTCGATGCGATGCGGCGGCGAATGGAGCATTCGCGGACGGTTGCCGCGATGGACAAATTCGACTTGCAGGCGTTCGAGATGGTCACAGGCGAGAAGGCGCGGCAAGCGTTCGATATTTCCCGGGAAGACGAGTCGACGCGGGACATGTACGGCCGCCACACCTGGGGCCAGGGCGTATTGCTCGCCCGCCGTTTGGTCGAAGCGGGCACGACCTTTGTCACCTGCCACTTCGCCGGCTGGGACCACCACTGGGACCTGCAGAAGGGCATGGAAAACTACTTGCCGAAGGTCGATCAAGCGGTGCATGGCCTATTCACCGATCTGACTCGCCGCGGACTGTACGACAAAGTGCTGGTGGTGCTCTGCGGCGAGTTCAGCCGCACACCGAAGATGAACAACGGCGGCAACGGTGGAGCGCCTCTCAGCATGGGCACGCCGGGGCGCGACCACTGGGGCAACGCGATGTTCTGCCTCCTGGGAGGTGGCGGCGTGAAGGGCGGACGGCTCGTGGGTTCGACCAACCGGCTCGGTGAAGTCCCCCAAGATCGCCCGCTGCGGCCCGGCGACATCCATCACACCATCTACCAAGTGCTCGGTGTCGACCCCCACATACATTTCCCCAACCTGCAAGGACGGCCGGTGCCGGCGATCGACCACGGCGAACCGATCGCCGAGCTGTTCTAAACCGGGGGATGGCTTGTCGGCGGGGGGCTCCGCGTGGCATTCTGAGGATTCGTGCGCCCGCCCGGTGGGCGCGCCGGTCGCTGGTCTCCTCAGCCTGCGGATACCCTCATGCTCTATTTCGCCGCCGCCAATCTGCTGTTCGTGTTCGCTGTCGCGGCGATTGTCATCTGGCACGGCACGTCGATCCGGCGTCTCGCCGCTGTCGAGCCTGACTGGACGGGCGATTGGCCATCCGTGTCGATCATCGCGCCTGCCCGCAACGAAGCCCGGCATATCGAAGAAGCGGTGCGTTCGCTCATGCGGCTCGATTACGAACCGCTGCAAATCACGCTCATCAACGATCGTTCCACCGACGAAACCGGAGCCATCCTCAATCGCTTGGCGGCCGAGTTCCCGCAGTTGAACGTCGTCCACCTGGAAACGTTGCCGCCAGGGTGGCTGGGCAAAAACCACGCGCTCCAGTTCGGCGCCGACCGGTCCCAGGGGGAGTGGCTGCTGTTCACGGATGCCGATATTCTTTTCGACCCAAGCTGCCTGCGACGAGCGATCGCCCATGCTCTACGCGAGCAACTCGATATGCTTGTGGCGTTTCCGGAAACGCGGATGCCAAGCTGGATCTTGAAGTCGTTTGTGGCGACGTTCAGCGTGTTTTTCATGGTGTTCACGCGGCCCTGGAGCGTGCGGAATCCCAGCAGCGGCGCGCATTGCGGCGTCGGGGCGTTCAATCTGGTCCGAGCCGCGGCCTATCATCGCGCGGACGGACACCGCCGGCTGGCGATGCGCCCCGATGACGATCTGAAACTTGGCAAAAACATGAAGCTCAACGGCGCCCGCTGCGACGTGATCGACGGCTTCGGGATGTTGGCGGTGAACTGGTACGGGTCGCTCCGCGAGCTGATCGTGGGGCTGGAGAAAAACTCGTTCGCCGTGCTCGAATATAGCCCGGTGGCGGTCGTGGCCAGTTCGATGGCCTTGCTGGCGGTGAATTTCTTTCCGTTCGTCGGCCCGCTGCTGTGGGACGGGCCGGCGAGTTGGCTGCTGGGCGCGTCCGCCGCGTTGCAACTCATCCTGTCGCTCGGGGCCTCGAAACAACTCGGCTACCCGCTCCATGTAGTGCTCGGCTACCCGCTGACCGTGCTGCTGTTCGTGTATATCCAGTGGCGGTCGATGTTCCTGGCGTTCGCCCGCGGCGGCATCCAGTGGCGGGATACGTTGTATAGTCTCAAGGAACTGCGGGCGAATCGGGTCTGAGTGTCCGTGGCGAGCGGTCGCGGGGAGCGAACTTGTGAAACGTGTATTGGTCACTGGCGGCGCCGGCTTCATCGGCTCGCATCTGGTCGAAGCGCTGCTGGAACGCGGCTGCGCGGTCACCGCCATCGATGATGAATCGACAGGCCGCTTTGCCAACTTGGCGAGCGTGCGGAATCATCCGCGGTTGATGTGCGTGGCCGGCTCGATCGCCGACCCGTCGCTCCTGGATCGTGTCGTGGCGGACGCCGACGAGGTGTACCACTTGGCGGCCGCCGTGGGCGTCGCGCTGGTCGCGCGCCAACCGATCGAAACGATCGAGCGGAACATTTATCCGACCGACCGGTTGCTCGCCGCGCTGCGGGCTCGCCGGCGGCAAGGCGACGACGTGCGTTTTTTCCTCGCCAGCACCAGCGAAGTGTACGGAAAAAACCCCAAGCCTGTGTGGAACGAAGACGACGATCTGGTGTTCGGACCGACGACGCGAATGCGGTGGTCGTATGGCGCGTCGAAGGCGATCGACGAGTTCCTCGCGTTGGCAAGCTGGCGGCAGGAAGGGCTGCCGGTGGTGATTGGCCGTTTCTTCAATGTCGTTGGCCCGCGTCAATCGGGCGCCTACGGCATGGTGTTGCCGAGGTTCGTTGAATCGGCTTGCGCAGGCCGACCGCTCGTCGTCCATGATGACGGCTCGCAGACTCGCTGTTTCGCCCACGTGAGCGACGTGGTCCGCGCCGTCCTCTCGTTGATGGACCACACCGAAGCGCGGGGCCGAGTGTTCAACATCGGCAGCGACGAGCCCATTTCGATCTTGGAGCTAGCGCAGCGCGTGATCGCGGCGGCGGGAGGCGGCTCGCGAATCGAGCATCAAACCTACGCCACCGCGTTCGACGCCAACTTCGAGGATGTGCGGCACCGCGTTCCCGACTTGACGCGTCTGCGCACCACGATCAATTACGCGCGCCGCTACGACCTGGACCGCATCATCGCCGAGCTGGTCGCGACCTACGCAAGGCCCGAGACGAGGACATAGAAAGGCGATCAGTTCCAGGCACGAATGGCACTGCCGGTTGCCACGCTCTTCGCCTTGGCGGAATGCTGCGGGTATTCGCAACAGCGTCCACTCGGACTGCGGGAACGATCTGGCGAGGCTACCCTCCTCCCGTACGACAGACATCTTGTCCGTCGCCGCGGGGGTGGGCTCGCTTCAAGCCGCAAATCCGCCAGACGCCGGCAACCACGAATCGCCGGCAACCGCCCATTGCCCCGTCCTCATTCCGCGGCGATTTTGCGTTGCGGATTCACAAACGCCCAACAGGATGCGGTAATGAACAGCGCGGACGCGGAGCCCACAAAGACCAGATCCCAGCGGTTCAGGTCGGCCCACCAACCGATCACCATCGGAAAGAAGCCGGCCGCCAAATTGCCGCACATGTTGGCGAAGCCGAGGACCGCGGCCACTCGCCGGCCCGCGATGTCTTGATACACGGCCCACAGCGATCCCAGACCAAAATCGATCAACAATCCCACCATGGCGAACACCACGACAAGCAAATACGGATTGTCAATGGGAAGGCACGCTAAATAGCCGAGCCCCGCGCCCACCGTCGCGACCAAGCCAGGGATCCGCCGACCCCATACCAACCCAAAGCGGTGAACGAGCATGTCGGTCCCAATGCCGCCGAGCATGCCGCCACACATCCCGGCGAAAACCGGCAAAGCGGCCAAAGCGCCGATCGTCACCAGCGGCATGCCGTGAACGTTTTTGAGATAGGTCGGCAGGAACGTCACCAGAAAGATCCATCCCACATTCACAAAGGTGCTGATGCCGCAGAGTAGCCACATCGTTGGACTCAACGCCATCGACAAGGCCAAAGGCATCTCGTGACTCTTCGTTGGTACACCGGCCACTCCAGAACCAAACACTCCAGAACCGGCCATGCCAGAACCGGCCATGCCAGAACCGGCCACTCCAGAACTGGCCGATCCCAGGCTAGCCGCCCCCAGCCTCGCTCTGGAGGTCGCATCGTCCGCGGGCGTCGCGTCGACCGCGTATGGAATCGCTTCGAGCGGGTAGTCTGTTGTTGGCCGCCGTCCGCCACGAATGAGCGCCCGTTCCGCCTCGTTGCACCGCTCGTGAACATCCGGTGTCTCGCGGAATTGCCGGTAGAAGAACAGAGCCCAGACAAATCCCAGACCGGCATACCCGAAAAATACGTAACGCCATTGGCCCGTGGACGCTCCCAGCGTCGAACTCACCACGCCCATCAGCATTGGCGTGAGCGCCGTCGCAAGCATGCTGCCGGCCCGTCCACCCGTGGTCGTCGAACTGTTCGCCACCCCGCGCCGTTGCACCGGAAACCACCGCTTGTTCACACTCGCAATGCAGGGGTAAGCACCGGCTTGAGCCAAACCGAGCAGTCCGCGGCAGATGATCAGCGACACCAAGCCACCGATAAACCCGGTAGCGCCGATCGCCAACGACCACAGCACCACATAGGCGCTCAGGGTCGCGCGGGCTCCAAAGCGATCCGACAACCATCCCGATGGCACTTGGGCGAGCGCATAGACGTAGAAGAAAACGCCCGTCGCGATCCCCAATTGCTTCGAGCTCAGTCCGAGTTCCGTGGAAATCGGCGGCATCGCCACCGACAAGGCGAAGCGGTGCAGATAAAGCAGAATCGACATCGTCACGGCGAACGCCAACACCTGATAGCGAATCGAGGTTGGTGGCCCGAACGCGTCGGAGTCGGCGGCGAGGTCCAGCGGCGAGCGAAATGTGGCCGCAGCCTCGGACAAGGGCGCCTGGTAGGGATTGAAGGAATCAGAATCGCGCCGCGGTTCCTCCGGGAACTCCGAGCGATTGGAAGAAGGCATCGGCATGCTCCGCGGTCCTGACGGAAAGAAACAACCAAGACTCTCGAAAGTTCAGCCACCGCGCCCCAACGGCCACCCGCCACTTGTGGCGGTCAGCTTGTTCGCGTTCGCACGTCCAGCGGCCATGTTTCCACGAACCGCTCGCCGACGAAAACATGATACCGGTCATGCAGAAGCGTGCTCCAGTCTCCGTATCCGGGAATCAGTTCCAGGCGTTCGCCGATCGCCGGGCCGGGCGGCGCGAGCACTTCCAGCACCCCATGCTCAGCGGAGAGCCACTGGACGCGGAGGTCGTCGCGCCCCTGGATGGCGGGCAGATGAAGTTCGGGGTTGAGCGACTTTCGGCCCATATCCACGACAGCGCGGGTCGCGGTCGGCCGGCTGGTGACAGTCGCCATCAGCGTCAATGCGAATTCCAGCGGCTCGATGTGGCATTTGTTTCGATAGAACAGGTCCATCAGCACGGCGCCGCCGGCCTGGATTTCGGTGAGTTGTCCAGTCGAGGCGCTGATGGGGAACGAACCGGTGCCGCCCGCGCTGACGATCGGGCATGGCAAACCTTCGGAGCGAAGCAGGTCGCGAGTTTGCACGAGTCCGTCGAGCGCGGCCCGGATTTTCGCGGTTTTCTCCGCCGGATCGGCGATGGTCAGCAGATGGCCTTCCCAGCCCATGAGCCCGGACAAGGTAACGCCGGGCGTCGCGGCCAGGCGTCGAGCGAGCGCGAGGGCGGGCTCGCCCGGTTCGACCCCGCAGCGGTTCATGCCGAGATTCAACTCGATCAACGCCCGAATCGGCGCCCCGGCAACTCGCCCCGCCTCGCCCAGCGCCGTCACATGGTCGACGTGATCGACCACCGCGATCGGATCGGCGACTCGCCGCAGCGCGGCCAAGCGTTCCAGCTTCTTCGGGCCGACCAACGGGCAGGTGATCAGCAGATCGTGGATACCGGCCGCCGCGAACGCCTCCGCTTCTCCCAGTTTCGCGCAGGTGACGCCGATCGCGCCGCCCTGGACGACACGCTGAGCAAGACGCGTGCATTGGTAGCTCTTGGCATGTGGGCGCCAAGCCACGCCCCGCTCGCGAAAGAATCTCGCAAGCCACGCAATGTTGCGGTCGAGCACTTCGAGGTCAAGGATCAGGGCGGGAGTGTCCAGGTCGTGTCGTTGAAGCGAGTTCGCCGCTTGGCGGTCGTTGGATGTCGTCGCGTTCATGGTCGGTTCGTTCCTGCAAGCGATGGCCGGTTGAGGCGGCCTATCGTACCAAGTCCCGCGCTGGGACTGCTCGCGCTGGGACTACTCTGGGACGACCGCGGCCAGCCGCCTTCGCCAGGGACCAAGGGACTTCGCCCGCCCCTTCCCTTCCACGGCCAGCGCCGTTCAAATCATCGCGAAACGGAACGTGAATTCGCGGAGATTCTCATCATGGGCACTCGGTTTCCTTGTCAATCTGGGCCGGCTGGCGATTCGGGCGAGCATGGAGCCGGTGATGGCGAGGCGGCGGGAAAACCCGCGGCTAGCAGGGCGGCGGGCGGCTCGCGGCGGCCGCTGCTGACGCGTCGCGTGGACGAAGTGGAAACGCTCGATGAACTCTTCCAGTTCTGTCTGCCCGCGTTCGGCGCGGCATATCTCCGCCGAGTCTACTCCATACTCGATCAGGCGATCGGAGCCGGTTGTCCGATGACCCTGGCGATCGCGGGGCCGGCGACCGTTTCCGGCCAACACTGGACGTGGCTTAACCCGCTCCTGGAGACCGGGTGGGTGGCCTATTTGAGCACGACGGATGCCGTGTGCTACCACGACGGCCATCGCGCGTTGGATGGCGTCGACAGCGATTCGTTTTTCGAAGTGCCCATTTTTGGCGACGACGGAGCGTTGCGGGACGACCAGACAATCCGGGTCACGGATGTGGGGTTCGACGAGCAGGTATTGCTGCATCAGGACCGGTTCATTTCGGCGTTGCTCGCCCAGCCCGACATGCAGCGAAAAATGACCGGCACCGAGTTTCGGTTTCGGCTGGGCCAAGCCTACGCCGAACAGGAGCGGCGCCGCTCGGTTCCCGAAGGGTTGCTGGCCTGTTGCCATCGCTTGGCGATTCCGATTCTGGTCGGCGCGGCGGCCGACGGCAGCGCGTTTTTGAACTCGGTCAAACTGTGGGCGATGGGCCAAGCCGGACTGGTGCCTGGACATCGGTTCGAATTGGATATGCACGCCGAGGTTTTCGAGGCGTGCGCCTATCACTACTGGGGCCTCACCGAGTCGCCCACGAAGTCGCTTGCAACCTTGATACTCGGTGGCGGCGTGCCGAAAAACTACAACCTTCAACCCGAACCGGCATTGAGCCAAATCTTCGGCTTGGAGAACATCGACGGCTACCAATTCGACGTGCAGATTGTGACAGCGCCAGTCACGGATGGATCGCTTTCGTCCTGCCCGCCTGCGGAAGCGGTCACCTGGGGGAAAGTGGATCGCGACACCTACCAGACCCAAACGGAAAGCCTGCAAGCCGATTATTCGCTCGTCATGCCGTTTATCGTGCGCGCGCTGCTGGAAAAGCGAGCCCGCTACGAGCGTTGGCTGGAACGGATGGGCGAGGAGGCGTTGTTCGAAAAGCATCCGCAAGCTCGCGGCTACCTCCGGCCGCGTGACGGTTACCGTCTCTACAACCAGCGTGACCGACTGTGCGAATCCCTCTTCACCAAAGTGAGGGAGAATGGCAATTGGCTGCTCGACTCATTAAGATACGGCAAGTAGCGGGAACGCGGGGGCCGGTTTTTCGCCGACCCTGCGAACCCAAACTCCCAACTGGTTTACTCCGGTTGGGCCCACCTTCCGCCTCGAATCTCCCGCCCGGAACCCCGCCTTCCTGCCCTCCCGCCCCGCCATCCCCTGCCGATCCATTCCCTCCCTGCACCTCGAATAAAGCCCGTCTGATCGATTGGAGACGACGGAGCTTTCCCTGGATTACTGCGCGATGGCGTGGTCCCGCGTGGGGTGCTTGCGCGGATTTTTGAGGTTTCGCCGAAACCTTTCCGGACAGGCCGGGTTTATCGAAGAAGAATCGCTCGCGGGACGCAGGTCGTCCGGCGGATGGTTCGCCTTTTCCCTCTCCCTCCCTACCCAAAACTGTCTCGGAAATCATGGAAGCCACTCCCGCGACAGCCGTTTTTCCGTCGAGCCTTTGGCTGGCATCGTTGATTTCCGCCGTGTTATGCGCTGGCGCGTCCTTGCTATGGCTGGTGTCGCCCCGAGTGCGGATCCGCGCCGTGGGAATTGGCTTGACCGTGATATCGGGCACGCTGATCGTCCTTTTGGGAGCGGAATTGTTGGGGGATGCGGATCGGGTCGCCAATTTGGCGTTGCGGCCATGGCACCGTTTTTTCGCGGTAACGGCGATGTTTGCGGCCGGTGTCTTGATCGCGCTAGGGGCGACCCTTGGCCGCAAAACGGGAGGACGCGCCATGCAACTTGCCGCGCCAATCGGCCTGCTAATCGTGTCGTTGGCACTGGTCGCCGCTTCCATGTGGCGAATCGAAAAGCCCCTGCTCAACGATATCGCGCAATCCAAGTTCATGCAAAACACGGTAAGCGATCTGGCCGCTCCGCAGATTTCCTCGGACGGCGAGTTCGCACTCACGGATCTGGGGCGGAAGATACCGCTCGAGCAATTCCTGACGAACGAAGAACTGCTGAACGAAGAGGAAACCGAGCGGCGGATTCCCGCCGATTTCAAGGCCCGGGTCATTGTCGACGATAGCGAACCGTCGCCATCGAATTGCCATGGATGGGTGTTTACGGATGGTCGATATCTCATTCGCGGCCGCTATGTCGATGCGATCCTGAATGACAACGGTTATCAAATCGTCACCGATGCGCACGTGGGCGATTTAATCATCTATCGTGACGCCGCCGGCGAGCCGATCCATACGGGAATCGTCAAGGCGACCGGCGACAATGGCTTTGTGTTGATCGAAAGCAAGTGGGGCGCGTTGGACATCTATCTGCATCTCCCGCAGGACCAAGTATACTCCCAAGGCTATGCCTATTATCGCAGTACTCGCGATGGCCATTTACTGCACCACCTTCCCGTCGACGCGACCTAGACCGAACTTCTTCGGGCTTCTTTGGCAGGTTTCTCGCGGAGGTTTTACGGGCGAGTGGAGATTTGTGCGGTGCGTGGAGATTGAAGAGGCGACCGAAGAATCACCTCCCTCGCGATATGTCGACGAGGACGGATCGCGCGTCTCGCCTCTCCCTTGTCGCAGCGAGTAAGGCTGATCCTTGCAGTATGGCTGCTCCGCCAAGGCATCTTCTCAATTGTTTCGCCGTTTCAGACAACGCTGTGAAGCATTTTTAGGCGGCGATGGATTGT
>CAIXSC010000243.1 GCA_903921945.1 uncultured Planctomycetaceae bacterium | reverse complement strand
GCGCCGGGAGAAACGTTCCGGATCGCGTTCGGGGCGCTGGTTCACGATCATCGAGCCGTGGTCGCGGACGCCGAGTACGCGGCGTTCCAACAGTTGGTTTCGGAATAACTGTCAGCCGTTTTTTTTCGCGCAGGAGCAATCCGTGTCCGATCCTTCACAGTGGATTCCGTTTCGCGGCCAACCGCCGGCCGAGTCGCCGCCGGAACTTGTCGTGCCCAATGTGATGCCGACGGACGAACGCGTCTGGGTTCCGGTCGAGCCGAACGTCTGGTTTCGCCCACTGCTCATGTGCGTGACCCGCGGCTACTGGTGCAACCTGCTGCGCGTTCGCAAGTCGGGTGTGCTGTCGCGACACCGGCATCCGCTGCCCGTTCACGGACTCGTGTTGAAGGGCGAATGGCGGTATCTCGAGCATAACTGGGTCGCGAAAGAGGGCAGCTATGTCTACGAGACACCAGGTGAAACGCACACCCTGGTAGTCGACCCGCACGTCGAGGAGATGATCACGTTCTTCCAAGTCAACGGCGCGATGATCTACGTCGATCCGGATGGAAAGGTGATGGGCTTCGACGATGTCTTCACGCGGATCGCCAAGTGCCGCGCCCATTACGAGTCGGTGGGATTGGGGACAAGCTACATCGACCAGTTCATCCGTTGACCCGTTGAACGCTCGGCCCCTTTCCCGTGAGCAACCAGACTATGTTTTCATCCCAGAAATGGTGTCTCGCGCCGGGACGCTCATCCGCCTTCGGGCTTGTGATCAAGATCGCTTTCGGAGCGGCCTTTTCGAGCGTTCTCGTTGGTTCGCGCGGCGCTGGCGCGGATGCGCCCGATTTCGATCGCGCCGTGAAGCCGCTGCTGGAACGGCACTGCCAGGGATGCCATAACGCGAAGGAACGTAAAGGCGACTTCGACCTCGCGGCCGTGGCTACCGCCGACAAGCTCGCGGCGGACTCCGATCGTTTGCAACTGTTGCTCGAAGTCGTCGGCGAAGGCTTCATGCCGCCGAAGGACAGCCCGCATCCGCTGTCGACGGCCGATCGCCAGCGGATCGTCGATTGGCTGCGCGATCAGCTGGAGCGCGAGGCCCAGACGCATGCCGGCGACCCGGGCCGTGTCGTGGTCCGGCGTCTGACGAATGCCGAGTTGAACTACACGCTGGCGGATTTAACAGGCGTGGTCCGCGATTGGACGAGCGACTTTCCGCGCGACGGCAGCGGCGGTGAAGGCTTCTCGAACACGGGCCAAACCTTGCAAATGTCTGCCGGTCAAATTGAGAAGTATCTCTCGTTGGCGCAGCGAGTCGCGGCGAGCGCGGTGATTTTTCCCGCGAGCGGATCGGCGTTCGCGGAAACGCCGGCCCCGCAGCCGGAATGGGCGCGGCTGGCCCTCGAACGGCTCGACGCCTTCTGCAGCCAAAACGCCGTGCAGTATGTCGATGCGACATCGGCCGAGCAATTGATGAGTTACGCGTATCCGCCCGGCAAGTCGCCAAAACTGGATTTCACGGTCAACGGGCTGCGTGGCTACAAGGGGTACTCGAATGCGAGACCCGGCGATCCGCTGCAATTCCTGCTGACCTCGCACCGCTTGTTTTACCGCAACGAACGGCTCTGTCCGTCCCCGTTGACCTTCGCGGTGCCCCAGGGCGAACTGAAACAGATCCGTGGCCGCGAGCCGCTTCCCGCGGAAACCCGGCAATGGGAGCGGCTCTGGCTCGACCTGCGGCATACGACGGGCTACTCGCGCCCGTTCAAAGTGTCGCTGCTGCATCGTTGGCTGTCGTTCCAACCCTATCGAGTTGGCGACAACCCGGAATTCGAGGAACGCATCCAGCAGTGGAAGGGCCGGCCGCTCGATGTGCGGAAAGACCTCTCGTTCACCGTAATGTCGCTCGCCAAGCATATCGAGGGAATCCGTCCCACGACGCCCGCCGAGCTGCGCGATTACGCCAATATCCAGAACTCGCGGGATGGCGAAAGCCAAGGGACGATGGTCCCGAATCACGACGCGTTCGATGTCTTTCTGCAGAACTCGCTGACCGACGCCCAGTTGGACGCGCTGTGGAAAATGGCGTGCGAT
>CAIXSC010000242.1 GCA_903921945.1 uncultured Planctomycetaceae bacterium | reverse complement strand
GTCTCTGCTGGCCCCGTCTCTAATGGCCCCAACTTCAAGGGTGCCATCCTCACTGGGTTCGTGACGATGCTGGCGTGTTTGTTCGTCGGTTGTTCGAAGCCCGAGTCGGTGCGAAAGTACCGGATTCCTAAACCACCTCATCGGATGCTCGCGGCCATCTCGATCCAAGGCCCGAATGCCTGGTTCTTCAAAGTCACGGGGGACCGCCAGGAATTGGCGGCTCGAAAAGACGAGTTCGAAGCGTTTCTCAAGTCAGTTCGACTGCCTGGAACTCCTGCTGGACCAACCGGCTCGGAAGCAGCCAATCCGGCCACGTCCAGCGGAAAGCCAACTTGGAAGCTGCCGGAAGGATGGAAGGAATCGACTACCGCGGCCGGCGAGCGGATCGCGACGATCGAAATCCCCGGCAAGGAAAAACCGTTCGAACTGACGATCACTCGGTTGCCGGTTCCCCAACGATCGGTCGTCGAGTACACGCGGGACAACGTCAACCGCTGGCGAACCCAACTCCGGCTTGGACCGCTCACGCCCAGCGCGTGGGACAAGGAAACCCGTGAATTGCTCGACGCCACTGGCAACAAGTTGACGATGGTCGATTTCGTTGGAACGCTGGCGCCACCGCGTCAACGGCCTGCCGGCATGGGCGGCATGGGTGGAATGGCGGGGATGGGACCGCCGGGCATGGGTGGCGAGTCGGACGACACATCGCCCAGCGGCAACGCCGGTTCCGCAGCTAGTCCTGGAGGCACGGCGGGCGGCAATGTTAGCGCCGATTTGCCCTTCACCTTTGCAGCGCCGCCGGAATGGCAGTCCGCGCCCGTCGGACCGTTTGCCAAGCTGACCTACCGGATCGTGCAGGATGGCCAGGCGGGCGAAATCACGGTGAGCAGTCTGTCGGCCGCGGCAAACGACCTGTTGTCGAACGTCAATCGGTGGCGCGGCCAAGTGCAATTGGCCCCGCTGACGCCCGCCGAGCTGGCGACGCAAGTCACCACGCTCGAACTGGGCTCGGCTCAAGGTTCCTACGTCAACCTGGACGGCAGCGGGACCTCGGGCCAGTCGATACTCGGCGCCATCGCCGTCCATGGCGATTCCGCTTGGTTTTTCAAGTTCAAAGGTCCCGCGCCGTTGGTGACGCGGGAACGCGAACGGTTTGAATCGTTCATGAAGTCGGTGCGGTTCAAACCGCTGTAGTCCACTTTTTTCGCTTGTTTCCGCTCGAAGGAGGAGCAGCTTATGGCCACGGGTACCGCGGGTAAAATGCGGGCTGATTCGGCTGGCAAGGCGAACCATCCGCTAGCGTTGATTGAACTGGCGGGTGGCGCGGTGTTGCGCGTACTGGCTTCCCTCAAGCTCACCGTCGTGTTGCTGGCGTTATCGCTCGTGCTCGTGTTGTTCGGCACGTTGGCCCAGGCCCGCAAAGACATGTGGGATGTGATCGCCGACTATTTCGATGCGTGGTTCGCTGTCGTCTACTTTGAAGACCTGTTGCCGCCCGCGTGGTTCCCCAAGACGAAACTGGACGGCGGTTTTCGCTTTGTGGGCGGCAAATTGATCGGTTGCGCGATGATGCTCAATCTGGTCGCCGCGCACATGGTGCGGTTCACCGCCCAAGCCCGTGGTCGCAAGCTGGCGATCGGCTTGGCGGCGATCGTCGCCGGTTTGGCGTTAACCACAGCGGTGATCGTGAGCGGCCACAGCCGCGGCGGCTTGCAGGGCAAGCCACCCTTCGAGTGGTCGACGCTGTGGTGGCTGCTGCGGATCGCGATGTTGGGCGCGGGCGGTGCGTGCGTGTACGGACTCATGGCGCTTCCCCGCGAGCGCCGCGCCGAGCGGACGTTGCTGTGGACCGGCTCGGCGATCGTGCTGGCGAACATTATCGTCGTCTTCCTGCCTGGCTCGGACGAATTCCTCGGCGACGCTGGCATGCGGATCCTCTGGCAATTGCTGCAAGCGTCATTCGCGGGCGGAGTGCTGCTGTTGGGCTGCATTATCGTCTTCGGGAAACGCGGCGGCGTGGTGCTCCTGCATGGCGGTATCGGTCTGCTGATGTTCGGCCAGCTCATGGTGAATCTGTTCGCGATCGAAGAGCGAATGACGATCCGCGAAGGGGAAGCGATCAATTACGTGCAGGATATTCGCGGACTGGAACTCGCCGTCGTGGCCACCTCGGACGGCGCCGAAGACGAAGTGTTCGCGATTCCGCTCACCGAAAAGGGAAAGACAACGCGATTCGTGCAAAGCGGCAAGGCGAAGGCCGACGAATCGCAGCTCCCGTTCGACATCGAAGTTGTCAAGTTCTTGAAGAACTCGTCGTCGCTGCGCGAACCGGCAGCCGGCGAGCCGAACACGGCGACCGCGGGCGTTGGTCTCCAGTACGTGGTCGATTCGCTCAAGCAAAACACGGGAGCCGACTCCTCCGGCGCCGTCGACGTGGCGGCGGCCTACGTGAAGTTCATCGAGAAGTCTTCCGGAAAAGACCTCGGCACGTACCTGTTCTCCCAAGTGTTGACCGAACAAAACCATGTGGAAAAGATCGTCGTCGATGGCAAGACGTACGAGGCTTCGCTGCGGTTCAAACGCACCTACAAGCCTTACTCGATCGCGCTCAAAGACGTCCGGAAAGACGACTATCCGGGCACGACCATCCCGAAAAACTATTCGTCCGACATCCAGCTTACCGACCCCAGTCGCGACTTCGATGACGCGATTCATATCCGCATGAACGAACCGCTGCGGTATGCCGGCGAAACGTTCTACCAAAGCGGCTACCGTGTCGACGCGGACGGCGCCGAAGTCACCGATCTGCAGGTCGTCACCAACACCGGTTGGATGATTCCGTACGTGGCCTGCATGCTCGTCGTCATCGGCATGCTCTACCACTTCGGTATCACCTTGGTTCGCTTCTTGAAACGCGTGACCGGCGGTCCTTCGGTCGCTCCGGCGTCGGCAGGAGCCACCGAGGCCCAGGCGACAGGCGGTAAACAGGGGCGGAAGGCGGCCACCCAAACGGCCGCGGTGAACCCGTTCGCCGATGCGGCGCCCAAGGCTTCGACTCGCAGCGAGCCGGTCGTCCTCGTGTCACCGGACTCGGACACGCGGCCCGCATGGAAACGCTGGGCGATGCCGGTAGGGATCGCCGCGTTGTTTCTCTTGACGGTTGGCTACATGGCTCGGCCCGTCAAGCCGACCGCTGAAGGCTTTGATCTGGCCCGTTTCGGCCGGCTGCCCGTGCTCGAAAAGGGACGGGTCAAGCCGCTGGATACCCTGGCCCGCAACACGCTTCGCGTGATTTCGAATCGGGAAACCTTCCTCGACGCGACCGGCAAGTCGCAGCCGGCGATCCGCTGGCTGATCGACACGGTTACGGAAAAGGCGCCGCCGCCTTCCCAGTCGTCCAATGAGAGCGAGCCGGCGATCGCCGCCAACGACTACCGTGTCTTCCGGATCGAAAACGAGGACGTCCTCAATCTACTCGGACTCGAACGGCGTAAAGGTTTTCGCTATTCGGTGAACGAGCTCCTGGTGAAGATCCAGGAGTTCGACAAAAGAGTTGACGAGGCGAAAGCCCGGAAAGCGGATGACTTGGACACCTACGAGCGCAAGTTGATCGAATTGGACGGCCGCATCCGCACCTTTACCTTGATCAAGGCGTCGTTCACTCCGCTGAGCTTGCCGCCACTGCCGACCGAAGAGCAGTTCACGGCGAATCCCGAGCGGGCCCGGGCTCAACTCGAACGCATCAAACGCGGGTTGATGCAGATTCCCGAGGCGGACCGTCAACTTGTGAGAATGCAACCGCCGCGAGCGATTCCTTTCAAACGCGAAGATGGCGAATGGCAGCCTTACTCGACCGCTTGGAACTTCGACTACATGCAACGCACGCTCGGACAGCGTCCAGAGCCGGACGAGGCGGTGGCGGCGTTCACCGACAGTCTGGTCGCCTACGGCAACGACTCTCCACGCGAGTTCAACGGAGCGCTCGGCAAGTACGAAAGTGTGCTGCGCAAACTGCGGCCCGATCTGTACAGCGAGTCGCTTGTCGGCGCCGAATCCCGGTTCAACAAGCTGGCTCCGTTCTCGTGGACGGCTTACACCTATGTGCTGGCGTTCGCCCTGACCGCCGTTGCTTGGCTGCTGTGGAACGTCGGTTGGCATCAACCCGTGAACCGGCTGGCTTTCTGGATCATCGTCTGCACGCTGGTGGTCCACACCGGCGCGTTGGCGGCCCGCGTGGCGATTTCGGGACGCCCGCCGGTCACCAATCTCTACAGCTCGGCGGTGTTCATCGGCTGGGGCTGCGTGATCTTCGGCGTGGTGCTTGAGCGATTGCTGAAGCTGGGCGTGGGCAACATCGTCGCGTCCTCCGCCGGTTTCGTCACCTTGGTGATCGCCGACAAGCTGGCCATGGATGGCGAAACGATGGCCGTCATGCAAGCGGTGCTCGACACGCAGTTCTGGCTGTCGACGCACGTCGTCTGCATCACTTTGGGCTACTCGGCAACCTTTGTCGCCGGCCTGCTTGGCGTCGTGTATCTCTTCGCCCGCTTCGTGCCCGGGGCGCTGGACGCCGTGGTTTCCAAACGCCAGGGCGCGCCGCTTTCGCTGGGCAAAGCGCTCGGCACGATGATGTATGGGGTCATCTGCTTCGCGGTGTTCTTCAGCTTCTGGGGAACGGTGCTGGGCGGACTTTGGGCCGACGACTCGTGGGGCCGGTTCTGGGGCTGGGATCCGAAAGAGAACGGCGCGCTGATGATCGTCATTTGGAACGCGATCATGCTGCACGCTCTGTGGGATCGCATGGTTGGCGATCGCGGCCTGGCGATGCTGTCGGTCGGCGGCAACATCGTCACCAGTTGGTCTTGGTTCGGCGTGAATGAACTCGGTGTCGGCCTGCACGCCTACGGTTTCACCGAGGGCGTGTTGCTCGCGCTTTCCTTGACGATGCTCGCCCACTTGCTGGTGATCGCCAGCGGCTTCCTGCCAACGTTTCGTAGCCGGCACAACGAGCCTGCCGCCGCTTCGATGGCCTAGCCATCCAGCCGC
>CAIXSC010000241.1 GCA_903921945.1 uncultured Planctomycetaceae bacterium | reverse complement strand
TTCAGGAATCTGGGCTACAGCGGCGACGAAATCAACGGCTGGCAGGACGGCAGCAAGCGGCTGCGTTCGATGTCGTTTGGCTCGCAAGATGAATGGCTCTCCGCGTCGGCGCCCGTGCCCCAGCCGAACAAGCTGTCGAAGCGGGATCAAGGCAAAGTCCGCGAGAATCGGTTCGAGCTGACGAACACCAAGGCCGACGTGGTTTTCGCGTTCTTCGGCTACAACGAAGCGTGGGCGGGCGAAGCCGGTTTGGCGAAGTTCAAAGCGGATGCCGACGCGTTTCTCAAACATGCCGCTTCGCAAAAGTACAACGGCAAGTCGGCTCCGCGTGTCGTGCTGTTTTCGCCGATCGCGCATGAATTGGTCGCCGACCCGAATCTGCCAACGGCGGCCGAAGTCGCGGCTTCGAACGCTCGGTTGAAGATGTACTCGGCGGCGCTCGCCGAGTCGGCTAAGGCCAACGGCGCGGTTTACGTCGATCTCTTCACCCCGACACTCGCCGCGTTTGGGGCGGCGGGTCCCGGCGGTTCCAAAGAACCGCACACGATCAACGGTGTCCATCTGAACGCCAAGGGCGATCGCGTTGTCGCCGAGATCGCGTACCAAGCGCTGTTCGGCACGGCTCCGCCGGCGACCACCGCGCTGACACAGTTGCACGCTGCCGTGAACGACAAGAACTGGCACTGGTATCACCGCTACCGCGTGACTGACGGTTACTCCACCTACGGCGACCGCGCGTTCCTCAAGTTTTCCGAAGGCCCAGGCGGCTATGGCGACGGCTTGTCGAACTACTCGGTGGCTCAACGCGAATTGGAAACGCTCGACGTGTTCACGGCGGCGCGGGACAAGGTCGTGTGGGCGGCCGCTCAGGGAAAATCGTTGAAGCCCGACGACAGCCAGCACCCCGAATTCCTCCCCGTGATCTCCAACAAGCCGGGACCGCTCGAAGGCGGCAAGCATCAGTTCCTCGCCGAAGCGGAAACGCTGGCGAAGATGACAGTTCACAAGAACATGAAGGTTGAAATGTTCGCGGACGAGGGACGCTTTCCCGAACTCGTGAATCCGGTGCAGATGGCTTTCGACACCAAGGGCCGGCTCTGGGTTGCGGCGTGGCCGACCTACCCGCACTGGAAGCCGACCGAAGCCATGAACGACAAGCTGTTGATCTTGGAAGACACGAACAACGACGGCCGCGCGGATGTCTGCAAGACGTTCGCCGGCGACCTGCACAATCCGACCGGTTTCGAATTCTGGAACAACGGCGTGCTCGTCGCGCAGGGCCCCGATCTGCTCTACCTCAAAGACACGGATGGCGATGACAAGTACGACATCAAGGAGCGAATGATCCACGGCCTCGATACGGCCGACACGCACCATACGGCGAACAGCTTCGCGCTCGACCCGGGTGGCGCGGTCTATTTCCAGGAAGGCACTTTCCATCATTCGCAGGTCGAGACGCCTTGGGGCGGACCGCGACGGGTCGCCAACGGCGCTGTCTTCCGCTTCGAACCGCGGAGCAAGAAGTTCGACGTCTACGTGTCGTTCGGCTTCGCCAACCCGCACGGACACACTTTCGAGAAGTGGGGCCAGGATATCGTCTATGACGGCACGGGCGCTCAACCGTACCACGCCCTGCTCTTCTCCGGCGATGTCGACTTCCCCAACAAGCACGCCCGTCCGCCACAGGTGTACCAACAACGCACGCGGCCCTGCGCGGGCGTCGAGGTTCTCAGCAGCAGCCACTTCCCCGAGGAATTCCGCGGCAACTTGCTGGTGCTCAACGTCATCGGCTTCCAAGGCATGCTGCACTACAAACTGAACGAGAAAGATTCGAGCTTCGGCGCGACCGAAGTCGAACCGATCGTGTTCTCGTCCGATCCGAATTTCCGGCCGGCGGATGTCGAGGTCGCGCCCGATGGCTCGATCTACTTCACCGACTGGCACAATCCGATCATCGGCCACATGCAGCATAATCTCCGCGACCCGAGCCGCGACCGCACTCACGGCCGCGTGTTCCGCGTGCGGTACGAAGGCCGGGAACTGCTCAAGCCGGCCCCGATCGCCGGCCAGCCGATTCCCGCATTGCTGGAACTGCTGAAGTCGTCGGACGATCGCGTTCGCAGCCGCGCGCGTATCGAACTGTCGGGCCGTCCGACCGCCGAAGTCGCCGCCGCCGCCAAAACGTGGCTCGCCGGCCTCGATACCAAGCACGCCGACTACGAACACCATGTGCTCGAGGGTCTATGGCTGCACCAAAGCCATAATGTCGTGAACGAGGAACTGCTCAAGAAGGTGCTAAAGTCGCCTGATAGCCGGGCTCGCGCCGCGGCCACCAAGATCGTCGTCTACTGGCGCGATCGGTTGTCCGATCCGCTCGCCTTGCTCCAGCAGCAAGTGAACGACGAGAGCGGCCGAGTTCGCCTCCAGGCCATCTGGGCGTTAAGCTACTTCTCGGGCGCTCAAGCTGAAAAGGCCGCCGAGATCGCCGTCGAATCGTTGGTCCATCCCCAAGATGCTTATCTCAAGCATACGCTGGACGAAACCAACAAGACGCTCGATCGACGCGTGAAGGCGCTGAAGAAGTAGCCGGTTAAAGTCTGGCTGCCGCGACGCGCCGGCGAAACATCGCGGGCGCGGTCGCGGATGCGAGCTGGAAAGTCGTCATCCGACTTTTGACTCGCAGTTCGGCTTGGACAACCGTGAATGGAACTCACCCGCCGCCGTCGGCGGGTGTGTTGTTGATGGGGGGAGATGAAATGAAACTCGCAATGCCGTTTCGCTGCCGTTGGGGTTCGACACTTGCCGCTGTGGTACTGGGCCTGTTGCTGGCCGCTCCGCTGCC
>CAIXSC010000240.1 GCA_903921945.1 uncultured Planctomycetaceae bacterium | reverse complement strand
CCGACACCCCATTCACCGAGTGCTGTTTGTCGGCCCCCTGCTTCACAGATCGTGGCTTCCCGGATCCCTGCTTCCCGGATCCCTGCTTCCGCGGAGCCGGGTTGATCGGAGCCTGTTCGCGAAGCGGTTGCTTGCTGGGCACCGGTTCACCAGACGCTCGTTCGCCCGACGCTCGTTCGCCCGACGCTCGCTCGCCAGCCCCGCGTTCGCCAGCCCCGCGTTCGCCCGACGCGAGCTTCGTCGCCGCGTTCTTTCCGACGGAATCGTTCGCGATCGGGTGGGATTCTGAGACGATGGTGGTAGCGCCCGCGTGTGGCGACCGGCTGAACGGCAGGAGCGATTGGGCGACTTCCGCAGGGGTTTGGAATCGGTCGCGCGGGTCCTTGGCGAGCATTCGCTGGACGATGGCTGCGACCTCTGGTGAAACATCCGGTCGCAAGTCGCGGACGTCGCGCGGCGGACGTTGATGGTGGGCGACCAGTTTGTCGACGATTGAACCACCCGGAAACGGCGGCACACCGGTCAACAGGAAGTAAAACGTCCCGCCGAGGCTATAGATATCCGACCGGATATCGGCGGACCGCGAATTAGTGATCTGTTCGGGAGCGATGTAATCGGGCGTGCCGATCGTCGAGCCGGCAGCGGTGAGCCCACCATCGGACGCACGCTCGCCCGGCAACGAGGCTTTCAAACCGGCGGCTTGGTCGACCAAAAACGCGAGCGTTGCCTCGGGATCGGTCGCGGATCCGGCCATCGCGGACGGAGCGGTTCGGTTGCCGGCAGGCTCGCTCTTTTCCCGCGCCAAGCGTGCCAACCCGAAGTCAAGGATCTTGACGCGCCCAGCCCGCGTGACCATCAAGTTTTGCGGCTTGATGTCGCGGTGGACCATCCCTTTCTCGTAGGCGTGCTGCAGTCCCAGGGCAACTTGCCGGACGAATCCGCAAGCGAACTGCAGCGGCAGCGGTCCGCGCATTTCCACCTGTCGTGCGAGGCTCAACCCGTCGACAAACTCCATGACGAGAAAATGCAGGTCGCCGGCCTGCTCGGCGTCGAACGCCGTCACGATGTTCGGATGCGATAGCTTGGCTGCCGCCTTCACCTCGACTCGAAAGCGCTCGACGGCCTGCGCGTCGTCGACCAGCGCGCGGCTGATCACCTTCAATGCCACCGGCCGTTCCATCAGCCGGTGCTCGGCTTGGTAGACGACTCCCATGCCGCCGACCCCAAGTTGCCGAATGATCCGATAGCGAGCGTGCGTTGCGAGGGCGGCGGGCAACGCGACGGGAAAGGCCCAAGCGTCCGACAAGGCGGCTCGCAAGGCGGCCGAGTCGCCTGCGATCGCGTCAGCACCGGTAGGCGAGCCGCCGGATGGCGTTCTTTCCGAGTCGCCAATCGGCATCGGTTTGGTCGCGAACGTCGCATCGGACGAGCCGCTTTTTGGGCCGGTGCGCGTATCGTCTTCGGAATTGACCATGCCGCTTCTCCGAGAACCGTCAACGACTCGTTCGGCAAGCCACGGTTCGGCCCATGGGCTTGTAGGTCGCTGGGCAACAGCCCTCCATTGTACTCGGGAGGACAATGCGCCACGCTCGCCGGCATACCGGCTGACAGCGACGCCGTGTGTTACTGGCCGCCGCCTTGCGGGATCGGCCAATTCCAACCGGCCGTGAAGCCACCATCGACGTAAATGGTCTGCCCGGTCATGAAACTGGCGCCGGCGGACGCCAGAAACAGCGCGGCGCCAACCATGTCTTCGGGTTGGCCGAGCCGTTGCAAAGGCGTGTTCGCGAAGCCCCACGCCTGCATGGTCGGCTCCGACCATAATTTTCGGGTGAGGTCGGTCAGGACGAACCCCGGCGCGATGGCATTGACGCGGATTCTCGCGGGGCCCCATTCCACGGCCAATGCTCGCGTCATGTGGGCGATCCCAGCTTTGCTGACCGCGTAGGGCAGAACGTTTTTGAGCGGTCGGTCGGTGTTCAATGAGGCAATGTTGATCTGGTTTCCCGCTCGCCGCGCGACCATGTGGCGGCCCACCGCGCGCGACAGCAGAAACGCTCCTTTGAGATTGATGTCGAGTATGAAGTCGTAGTCATCTTCGGTCAGTTCCAACGCGGGCTTGCGGCGGTTGACGCCCGCGACATTGATCAGTGTGTCGATCCGGCCGTGGGCGGCGAGCGTCTCTTCGACCAAACGCTCGATGTCGGCGGCCTGCGCGACGTCGGCAGCAATCGCCCGGACAGTGCCGGCCGACTGACCGCCGCGCAGGGCCGGGTCCGCGTCCGCGGCGATGGCCGCGAGTTCCTCCGCCGTTTTCACCAGGTTGTCAGCATCGCGGCTGGAGATCACCACGTGCGCCCCGCGTTCCGCGAAGCCCTGGGCGATCGCTCGCCCGATCCCGCGACTCCCGCCACTCACCAGTACCACCTGACCGGCCACCGCGAATAAAGGATCGCTCATGGTTGTCTTTCCGCCTTTCTGGAATGTCGGGCTCGTGAACGCCGTCCCGTCCTTTTCATCGTACTATCCGGCACTCTTGCTGACTGCGGCGCGATCGCGACGGACAAAAAACAACGCTGCCGCGCGAAATCGCGCGGCAGCGAGAAGTTTATCCAGATTCAATGCGACCGAGTGGGGCGGTTTTTCGAACCGGGCCTACCGCTGCGTCGCCGTCCTGGGCGCCGAACTGGGCGCCGTTGCCGCTCGAACCGGAGCGGACGCGCTGGCGGGAGCGACCGTGCCGGCTCGCGGCGCCGCGGTGGCCGACCCGTTTGACGTGCGGACCGGCCCAGTCGCCGGATTGCCAGTCGCCGGATTGCCAGTCGCCGGATTGCCAGTCGCCGGATTGCCAGTCGCCGGAGCGCCACCCGGCGCCACGAAGGCGGCCGGAGCGGTGGTGCCGTTCCCGCGAATCGGTTTGCCAGAGGTTGTGGTGCCT
>CAIXSC010000239.1 GCA_903921945.1 uncultured Planctomycetaceae bacterium | reverse complement strand
GACGGAAATCTACGAGTTCGACGATATCGTGAACAACCCAGGCGTTACGACGGGCAACATCGCGGTGCCGTTCGTGCCAACCGCCACCTTGGATGATTTAACGAACGCCATCGCCTTGGTCATCAGCAGCAGTGGTCCGGGCAACAATAGCGGCACGGGCGTGGTCGCGGTGGGCGAGGCCAATGGCCGAGTGCGCTTCACTTCCGCGCAGAGCTTCCACATCGTGGACGTTTCGGGCACTCCCGCCTTGCGTCGGACCATGCTCATCGGCGGCGTTGGCGATGCGGAGAGCATCTCCGCGCGGTACGCGGCTCCGGGCGGCACGGTCCGCCGCACTTTCGAGTTCGACCGGGACGGCATCCGCAGCGTGGTCGGTTCGACGCTGATTGGCATTAACGCCGCCGACACGCAAGAGGACATCGCGGCGAAGATCGCGGCGGCGTTCCGCGATCCAGCGCTGGTTCTGGAACCGATCGATTTCGGGGGCGGCAATTTGCAGATTGGCGGAACGACCGATCACGTGGTCGACGCCGTGAACGCGCCCAGCCTGACATTGACGGGCCGTCCCGGTGTCCAAACAGCGACTCGCGTTCAATTGCCGGTTTCGCTCGCGCTGCAAGTGCCAGCGGGCGGCGGCGCGGTCGTTCCCGATGGCTCGAAGTTCGTGATCAGCAACGGCGTTACCGATGTTGTGTTCGAACTCGACAATGACTTTGTCTTCGAGGACTTGAACAACGACCTCGTACCTGACAACACGATTGTCTCGTTCACCATGGCGTTCACCCAGGACCAACTGGCGGTCGCCATCCTGAATGCGGTTCAGAGCGCTGGCCTCGGATTGAACCCGCCGACGATCAACAATCCAGTGAACGGCCAGATTATTCTTGGCTCGGGTCCCCAGCACACCGTGGCCTTGCCGTCAGGTTCGCACTTCAGCCAGTCGCTGGTGATTAGCGGATTGAGTGACGGCGAGTCGTTCTCGATCGACGATGGCGTGTTCACGCAGCGTTTCGAGTTCGAAGATTCGACGCTGAACAACGGCGTCACCGCGGGTTCCACACCGATCTTCTTCGCTCCGCGAACGCTGGCGAGCGATGTGGCCGACGCGGTCGTGGCGGTGATTCGCAATGCGGCATTGTGCTCGAACTTCGGCACCTCCTGCCTGGGGACCACGGCGAACATCGGCGACGGTGTCATTGAACTGGGTGACACGGGCCGCCATACGACAACGGTTCCGAACACGAGCCGGCTGGTCTTGAGCGGTGTGCCAACCGGCGCGGTTCCCGTTTCGTATCGCCCTGATGTGTCGTTCACCGACGCCAAAGTGGCCCAAGCGATCATCGATGCCATCCGCTTCGCCTCCACGCAGCCGATCAACGTGGTGGCCGGCCAACCCGATGAATTCCGCTTGGTTGGCGTGGACGCTTCCTTGCGTGGCGGATCGTCGGTGTTCGTCGATTTCGTGACGGCGGCCAATCAAACGGTGGACTTCAGCACCACGCCAGCCTCGATTTCGGGAATCGCCAGTTTCTTCCTGCAAGGCATCCAGGATGTCGCGGAAAATCTGCTGCGTGGCAATCAGCCAGGCAATGTGACGCAGTTCACGATCCTGATGCCGGGCGTGGCCGTCGATTACGGCGACGCGCCCGATCCGTTCACAGGTTCGGGACGCTACCCCACGCTGTCCGAAAGCGATGGCGCCCGGCACACGATCAGCACCACCAATCCACTGTTCCTGGGCGCGCAAATCGATGGCGATAGCGTCGGCCAGTCGACTCCGCAGGCCAACGGCGACGACACCGACTTGGCGTTCAACACGACGGCCGCTGCTGGCTTGTCCGTAATCGGCTCCGCCGGGGCCCAAGTCCTGGTGATCGACGACACAGGGTTGAATCTGGCCGGCGAACGGATCGCGAAAGTGCTTGACGGCGAAACGTTCCGGATCTTTGACGGCGATGTGGAACGCACCTTCGAGTTCGATTTGGACAACGCCACGACGGACAACCGCACCATCATCCGGTTCGCACTCGGCGCCACCGTCGACGAAATCGCGGTGAAGATCGCGGATGCCGTGCGGCGAGCCGGTTTATCGGTCACGGCCCAGGCCATCGCGGACGGCCGCGTGCAGTTTTCCTCGAACGACGACGACGGCGTGCGATTCCTTGACGTTTTCAACGCCTTCTTGGACACGCCGATTACCGTGACCGCCTCGGCCGCCGGCTTCCTCGATGCGTGGATCGACTACAACCAGGACGGCGACTGGGAGGATCCGGGCGAACAAATCTTCCGCGGCCAAGCGTTAGTGCCGGGCGTGAACGCCTTTGTCCTCCGAACGCCAGTTGGAGCGGCCGAGGGTGACACCTTCGCCCGATTCCGGCTCAGCGCGGGCGGCGGTTTGTTGCCGACGGGGCTCGCTGTCGGCGGCGAAGTGGAAGACTACCGGATCACAGTTCTGGGTGGACAACCGCCCGTTGTCGCCGACGACCCGCGTTCCGGCGCAAGTCCGGCCTACAGCACCCTGGAGAACTCCGTGTTGGACATCGATGCCGGGAACGGCATTCTGGTGAACGACACCGACGCCGATTCCCCTTCGATCGCCGTGCGGGAAGTGAATGGCCAAGCGGCCTCGGTCAACGCGGTCATCGCGATCGCGTCCGGCGCGGAAATTCGCGTCAACGCCGACGGCAGCTTCCGGTACGACCCCACCACGTCGCTGTTCCTGGACGCGTTGGCGGCGGGCGAGACCTTCCAAGACACCTTCACCTATCGCGCCACCGACGGCGTCTTGCCGTCGGCCGGCACCGCGACGGTCACGGTGACGGTGACAGGCGAGAACGATCCGCCGATCGCCAGCAACAACGTCTATTCGATCACCGAAGACACCTTGCTTGCGGGTCAGAATGTCGTAACCGACAACACGGGCGTCGGCGCCGATCGCGATCCGGACAACGGGGACGTCATCCGACTGCTGGCCGTGAACGGAGCGTCGCTGGCGTCCGGGGCCGATGCGGTGATCACGCTGCCGTCCGGCGCGACGCTGACCCTGCTTTACAACGCCGCACTGGGACGGTTCGACGGCAACTTTACTTACGATCCCCGCCCGTCCGCCTCGTTGCAGGCGTTGCGAGCCACCGAGACCGCGAGCGATTCGTTCACCTACGCGATCGCCGACGCCTCGGGCGCCACCTCGGTCGCCACTGTGTCGCTGACCATCGCCGGCGAAAACGACGCGCCGACCGCTCCCAACCGGACCTACCTGACGGACGAGGATACGCCACGGAGCGGCGAGAATCTGATCCTCGGTCCGCCGGCCGCGACCGATCCCGATACCGGCGAGACGGCCACGTTGACGCTGGTCAATGTCAACGGAACGGCGATCGCGATAAGCGGCTCGACGGTGATCGCGCTGCCGAGCGGCGCGCGGGTGACCGTGAATAGCCGAGCAGGAGGTTTTTCGTACGATCCGCTGGCCGCGTTCAACAGCTTGCGGCCCGGACAAACAGCGATCGACACCTTCCACTACACGCTTGCCGACGTGAACGGCGCGACGAGCGTGGCCGCTGTGACGGTGACGATCGACGGCCGCAACGACTTGCCGATCGCGGTCGCGAACAGCTACTCGACGAACGATAACTCGACCGTCCAAAGCCGTAATTTGGTGACCGACAACACGGGCGCCGGTGTCGACTCCGACCCGGATACGGGCGATACGATCCGCCTGGGCTCGGTCGGCGGCGTGACGCTGACCGGCACCGCCAACCAGACGGTGACGCTGGCTTCGGGCGCAACCTTCACCGCGATCTACAACACGACGCTCGGGCGATTCGACGGCACGTTCATTTACGATCCAAGCACGTCGGCGATCCTCAATGGATTGCAAGTCGGCCAGACTGGAACGGACACGTTCCCGTACCAGGCGAGTGACGTGGCCGGCGCGTTCTCCGTCGCCGCCACCGTGACGATCACGGTGAGCGGAGCCAATGATCCGCCCGTCGCCCTCGGAAACACTTACGCGGCGAACGAGGACGTCTTGTTCACCGGCAACGTGATCCAAGACTCGCCTGCGGACTCCGACCCCGACAACGGCGATACGGCGATCTTGCGTGTCATCTCGGTGAACGGCATCGCGGGCAATGTGGGCCAGTCGATCACCACCGCCAATGGCGCGATTTTGCGGGTCACCGATGTGGGCGCGTTGTCGTACGACCCGCGCAATGCCGCCGCGCTTCAAGCGCTAAGGTTGGGACAGACGGGCGTCGACACCTTCACCTACACGATCAGTGACAGCCGCGGCGGTTTGTCCACTGCCACCGTGACAATCAATGTCGCTGGTGTGAACGACGCGCCGATCGCCCGCCCCAACTCGTACAGCACCGATGACAACACGCCCATCTCCGGGAAAAATGTCGTCACCGAGGCCCCGGCTGACACCGACGCGGACGCTGGCGAGACGGCCCTGTTGGTCGTGAGCGCGATCAATGGCAACAGTCTCAGCATGCCGGCCACCTCGATGAAGGGGGCCGCCGTCACGATCACGACCGCCGGGCTGATGACGTACGATCCGACGGTTTCGAGCACGCTCAACGCGTTGACGGTGGGCCAGTCCACCACCGACACATTCACCTACACGATCCAAGATCCCAATGGAGCCACCTCGACGGCCACGGTCACGATCACCGTGGTCGGGGTGAATGACGCGCCGGTCGCGACCAACAACAGCTACACGGTGGACGAAAACACCTCGCTGTCCGGCAATGTGATCACAGACTTGCCGCCGGATACCGATCCCGATTTGGGCGACACGCGGTCGGTTTCAGCGGTCAACGGTGTGAGCGGCAATGTTGGCCAGCCGTTCACCACGGCCAACGGCGCCCGGGTCACGATCAATTCCAACGGCGCTCTGTCCTACAACCCGACGTTCTCCGCGACGCTCAACGCGTTGACCACGGGCAGCCCGCCCGCGATCGACACCTTCACCTACACCATCGTCGACAGCCGCGGAGCCACTTCGACGGCGACCGTGACAGTAACGGTGACGGGTGTCAACGACCCGCCGGGGTTGCTAAACGACGACTTCACGGTCAACCAAGACACGCCAACGACGCTGGACGTTTTGGCCAACGATTCGGATCCCGAAGGGCCGCTCAACGCCGCTTCGCTGCTCGTCGTGGCTGGTTCCGGCCCGACCAAGGGCACCGCGACGGTGGTGAACGGAGCGATCCGCTACACTCCGAACGCGAGCGTTACCGGCGCGGACACGTTCCGTTACCAAGTGGCCGACAACCTGGGCGTGACCTCAACCGCGATCGTCACGATCACCATTCGGCAAACGCCGTCAGCCTGGCAAAACCAACTCAAGCCGCTCGATGTCAATGGCGACACCTTCGTGACGCCGATCGACGCGTTGTTGGTGATCAACCTGCTGAACACGGCAGGCGGTGGTCCGCTGGCGGGACGCACGCCACCGATTCCGGTGCAACCGTTTGTCGATACCAGTGGCGACAGCTCGCTGACGGCCATCGACGCTTTGCTGGTGATCAACGCGATCAACGCTGGCACCGGCGAAGGCGAAGCGAGTTCCGCAAGCGACGCGGCTCTGCCGTTCGCGGTGCTTGTCGATCATCGCTGGAGTCCGTCCGACGCCGTCCGCGAGGGTGCCGGCAACTCGTTGAGCAACTTGGCTTCGACGGGACTTTCAACGGGACTGGCCTCGGGCGCGTGGATGGCGGAATCGGGACGCGGCACGCTGGCGGACGCGGCGTTCGCGGATGCGTCCGTGTTGGAAGGGGCGTTGATGGCCGAGGTGGTCGTCGTGAATGGCCAAGACGAGGGGGCTGGTGATGGCAGCGGGTCGGACCCCGGCGAAGTGTGGGGTGAAGCGCTCGATGCAATCCTCACAGATGGCATTTAACTTGGGTTGGCGATGAGGTGATCCGGGGCCGGTCGACCAGAAGATGGCACGGTTTTGTGGGGATAATTAAATTTGGTGACTTGAATCGCCGGGACTGGGTGAACTCGTGACTGGGTGAACTCGGGACTGGTTGAATTGGGAACCGTATCGGCAGTTATTGAGCAACCCCGCTCCGAGTTTGGGGTTACTGGTTGGGGAGCGGGTTACGGATCGGCAAGCAGTGGTGGACGGGTTGGCTGGGACGGCCCGGTGGTGGTGGCGGGAAGATGCTTAGGGCTCGGCGGCGATAGCGTCGCGGGCCGTTTTTCATACCTGGTTTGAACAAGGGCTCTGGCTGTGATGTTCAGCAAGACCAAGACGCAGCAACGCAACGCGACTCGAAACGCCCGGAAGCGGCGAGCGGGCAGGTCCAACCTGTTCCGCGATTCCGTATTTGGACGCGACGCGCATCGCAGTCTCGGCCTTGAATCGTTGGAAAACCGGTCGCTGATGGCCGTGGACGGGCCGCAACTTTTTGGCCTGCGCCCCGACCAGGATGAACTGCTGAACATCTATTCGACGGAGGTGCTGAACACAGCGCCGAACGAGATTCGGCTGCTTTTCAAGGGCGGCGCCGAGATCGACCCGGCCACGGTCGCCAATGGCGTCCGGATTTTCCGCGCCGGTTTCGACGACAATTTCGTCAACAATACGGTCTCGATCACACCCGCCTATATCGCGCTTGGGGATAACGGCACCGATTCCAACTCGATCGTGATGCGGTTCACCGACCCGTTGCCGGATGATCGCTATCGAGTCCAGGTGTTTGGCCAGGACGTTCCAGCCACGACGTTCCAGGCTCTTCGCGACACATCGGGCGACCCGTTCATTCCCGCGGTGGCCGGTACGGATCGCGACACGATCGAATTCGATTTGGATCTGGGCGCGAAAGTGATCGCGGTCGTGCCGCAACCTGTGACACGGGTCTCTGGCGCTTTGCAGCAGGCGAGCGACACCGTGACGGTGTATCTCAACGATGACAATCTGAATCCAACGCTTGCCGGTTCCCCCACGTTTTATCGGCTCATCAATACCAGCAACACATTGACAGCGATGGATGACGTGCTGTTCCTGCCGACAGCCGTCGCGTACAGTTCGACGACCGATACGGCCACTTTGCGTTTCGACAACGACAATAACATCGCGACCGCTTACAGTTTGCCGGCGGGCACGTGGCGGCTGGATGTTGGGATCTCCGATGAACCGAACGATTTGAGCGCGAAGGCGGTTCGCGTCGGCGCTCTGTATAACTCGGCGCCGTACAACACCCTGTCCTACCTGGGCGACAGCGACAGCACGAGCACGAACTCGGCCGATGTCGACTTATACCGAGTGTCCCTGCGCGCGGGGGCAACGGCGACGATCTCGGTTGCGCCCAACTCCAGTTTGGACGCGGCCGTGCGGTTGCTGCGGGCGGACGGAACGACGGTGGTGGCGACCACCGCGACCTCCACGGGCGGGACCGGGGTGACGGAAACGTTATCGAACACGGCCGGCTTGCCCGCGACCGAGGATTACTTTGTCGAAGTCCGCAGCGTCGGTTCCACCGTCGGCGGCTATCGCATCTCGCTCTCGGTGCCGACCACCCTTGGTTCCAGCGACAGCGGGGCAACGACGGACGACGACGATTCCAGCTTCGCGACGGCGAACAGCATCGGCGTGTTGGGCGATAGCGGATTTTCGGTATCGTCCGCGATCTCGCCGCCAACCTTGCTCTTGCCGCCGTACCCCGGTGGCAACGATGAGCCGGGCCATCGCGAACTGACGCCGGATCCCCACTCAGGCTCTGAGGGGCTCACCCCGGTAGCCTCGGCTGGCATCGCCACGCAGTACTACAACTTTGCGCTCGTCGATCCACAGAACACCGACGCGAACGGCAATCCGTATCCCAACCTGATCACCGAAGAGGAAAAACAGCTCGTCCGCGAGATTTACGAGGTTTTTCAATCGCTGACCGGCATCCGGTTTGTGGAAGACACCGTCGGTTTAACCGGCACGCGGGTGATGGTCGGCGATCTGCGGGCGGCGGATCCAACAGCGGTGAACGGACCGGGCGGAGTCGCCGGGTTGGGTGGCGGTTCCCTCGTGGTGCTCGATGCGCTCGAGCCATGGGGCGCGTACCGCAAGTATGGTAGCGGTTTCTTCGAGGTGATGTTCCACGAGATTGGGCATTCGCTGGGACTCGGCCACTCGTACGACGTTCCCTCGCTTATGGGTGGAGATTTCACGACGGAGCAGGTGTTTCCTGGCGACGCCGATGTCATCCACTTGAATCGGCTCTATCGGCCCGACAACATTGACATCGACCTCTACAAGTTCACGGTGGCGGAGGTCGGGACATTCTCGGCCGAAGTGTTCGCCGAACGGGCCGCGACCACGTCTTTGCTGGACAGCGTGCTGCGGTTGTATCGCGAAAACCTGGACGGTACCCGCGAACTGGTTTCCCAAAACGACAACTACTTCAGCGACGATTCGTTCCTGGAAATGTCGCTTGAGCCGGGAACCTACTACATCGGCGTCAGCAGTGTGGGCAACGACCAATACAACCCGGACGTGCTGAATTCCGGGTTTGGCGGCCGTTCTCAAGGCAATTACCAACTCCGTTTGAATTACCTGGCCGATCCGGCTCGTTCGCTGCAGGACACCACGGGCAACTCGCTGGACGGCGACGGCAACGGTTTGGCCGGAGGCCAATTCCAGTTTTGGTTCCGCACCGGCACCACGCTGTTTGTCGATAAGGTGGCCGACACAATTCCGAACGTCCCGCAAGGCAACGGCGCCTTGGCGACTCCGTTCGACAACATCGCGTCGGCCTTGGCCGCGGCTACTTCCAACACGATCGTGCGCATCGTGGGCAACGGCGGCACGGACGGCAACCTCGCGACCGTGGGCGATAACCGGCCCTATTTAGTCGGCTTCTCCAACACCAACGCGCCGCTCGCGGATGGTTCCGAGTTCTTGGTGCCGAGCAATGTCACGGTGATGATCGACGCCGGCGCGCTCGTGAAACTGCGTCTTGCGAACATCGACGTCGGCACGGGCACCATCGACAACAATCGGGCCGGCGGCGCCTTGCAAGTGCTTGGCACTCCCACCACGCCGGTCCTGTTCCGTTCGTTCCGGGATGACACCGCGGGCGGTGACAGCGACGGCTTCAGTTCGACCGGCGCCCGCCCCGGCGATTGGGGTGGCCTCGTGTTCCGCGACGATTCCGATCGCGAGGCTCAGGGCGTTTTCTTGAACTGGGTGAGCAACGCCAGCCTCAACCACGGCGGCGGCAAAGTGTTCGTCGGGTCGAAGCAGTCGGTTTACACGCCCATTCACCTGGAGTCAGCGCGGCCGGCGGTCATCCAGAACACGATCACCAATAGCGCCGACGCGGCGATGTCGGCCGATCCGAACAGCTTCGACGACCAGATCGCCAGCAACGTCGATAAACGGCTGCGGCGCATCGGTCCCGAGATTTATGGCAATCGGTTGCCGAGCAACACGATCAATGGCATGTTCGTGCGCATCGAAACCGATCTCGGCAAACCGCTCGACAAGCTGGATGTGACGGCCCGTTTCGACGACACCGACATCACACACGTGATCACCGAGAATCTGGTGATCAGCGGGAACGCGGGCGGGGCGGTGGACAGCGGCTCTGGCCCCAGCGCGCGGACCAGCGGTCGACTGCAAGTCGATCCCGGAATCATTGTAAAGATGGGGAAGGCGCGGATCGAGGCCGAACGCGGCTCGGCGTCCGTGATTGCCGAAGGCACGACCAGCCGACCGGTCATTTTCACGTCGGTCAACGATGACCGCTACGGCACGGGCGGCACCTTCGACACCAACAGCGATGGCGCCACGACTTCCGGGGCTCGCGGCGACTGGGGCGGGTTCCTGTTCAGCCAAGTTTCCAGCGGCAGTTTCGATCACTCCGTGATTACCTACGCTGGCGGTCGCACGCCGATCGAAGGCGATTTCGCGAATTTCGCCCCGATCGAGGTCCATCAAGCGCGGTTGCGATTGACCAATAGTTTGCTGGAAAACAATGGCACCGGCGCCGACAGCGGCAACCGAAACGGCCGCACCGACAATGTCGGCAGCACGATCTTCGTGCGCGGCGCCCAGCCGGTGATCGTCAACAACTTGATCCAGGACAACGCTGGTCCCGCGATCCATATCAATGTCAATTCACTGGATGCCGTGAATCGCAAAGACCCCGGCCGCTCAACCGGTTCGGTCGGCGCGTTCACTGATCTAAACGACAACTACGGTCCGCTCATCCGCCTCAACAAGTTCGATAACAACGCCTCCAACGGCCTGGAGATTCGCGCGGACGAATTGACCACGGAAAGCGTCTGGGACGACACGGACATCGTGCATATCGTCCGGGGCGAGATCGAGGTGGCGACCAGCCAAAACCATCACACCTACAGCGGCTTGCGGTTGCAAAGCAGCGCCGAGGCGAGCTTGGTGGTGAAATTGTCCGGGGCTAATGCCGGATTCACCGTCAATGGCGAACTGCATGAACTGGACGATCGCATCGGCGGCGCAATCCAGGTTCTGGGGACGGTTGGGCATCCGGTCGTACTGACGTCGCTGACGGATTGCAGCATCGGCGCCGGCTTCAAGCCCGACGGCCGCCCGCAAAACGATACGATCCCTGGCGGCGCCTGCGGCTCCTCGGTTGTCACGGTCGCGCCAGGTTTCGCGGATGTGCTCGTGGTGATCGATGAATCGGGCTCAATGCGGCAGTTGCAAGCGTTCACCGAGCAGTTGATTCCCACATTGGAAGCGACGCTCGTCGGCGCGGGCGTCGGTGATGGCTCCAAGGGAACCAATCGTTACGGTTTGATTGGCTACGGCGGTCCGAATCAAGCCCAGGATGGTTTTTCTTACACCGTGGGCACTGGCCAATGGGGCAACTCGACCGAGTACGTTGCCGCCGCCCAGACACTGCGCACGACGAATGGCGCCGCGGACGGCTATCGCGGCATTGACTACGCCTTGGCGAACTACGCGTTCCGCGGCGCCGCGGCGAAATTCATCATTCTGATCACCGACACCAACCGCGAACAGTTCGGCGGGTCGACGCTGAGCACCTCGACAACCGCGAGCCTGTTATCGCAGTTGAGCGCGGCGGATATCACGCTTCAAACCATTGTCAACGCGCGGTTCTTGGACGGTTCGAACAACATAGCACTCGCCGTAGACTCGACGGGTACCGCGTTCCTGCCGGACGGATCGGGTGGTTACACAACCAGCGCAGGTGGCCGCGCCGATCCCACGTTTAGCACCGGCGGATTCGGTGGCGGTGGCGGCGCGAAAACGGCCGACATCATCAATTCGTATATCAACCTGGGCTGGGGTACCGGCGGGATCTCCGGTTCGATCACGCCGATCGCGGGTAATGTGCTCGACCAGTCGAGCTTCGCGAACGCCTTCGCCGATAGCATCGCGTCGCAAACCCAAGAGCCCGTTTCGAGCAACCCCGGCGAGTGGCGCAGCATTCAATTGGGCCAATACAGCAACGACCGGAACGTGGCGATCGTTACCGAACGCGAACCGACCATCCTCAAGGGGAATGACGACAATCGCACCCCGGCAACGGCCCAGGACCTGGGCGTGCTTGCGCCCAACGAGAAAAGCGGCGACGAGAATCGGCGGCTCGGCTTCGAAGTGCTGGGCCGCATCGCCTACGACGATTCGACCGATCAGGACGTCTACAGTTTCACGGGCACGGCGGGCACGCCGGTCTGGATCGACATCGATCGCACCGACAGCACGTTGGATACGCGGGTCGAGTTGATCACGTTTAGTGGCACCGTGACGGCCGGATCGGACAACTCGCTGAACAATACCGAAGCGCCGCCCAACACCAATCTCGCGACGCTCACCGGCTCGGCCCGGCCACTGCTCCAGAATATTTTCCTCAGCGAAGACAACTACACGCTGAATCCGAAGGACGCCGGCTTCTACACCGTGCTGCCGGGCACCGCCGGCCAGACCGGCACGTACTTCGTGCGTGTGTCGAGCGACGGAAAGACGGCCGGCCACTATCAACTGCAAATCCGCCTGCGGCAGCAGGACGAGGAACCAGGTTCCACGATTGACCGCGCGGACATCCGCTTCGCCACCACCGGTATCGAGGTGATCGGTTTGCCGGCCCGCTCGAATCTCGCCGCCGAATCCGGCGAGAACGGGGACGCGGGGGGGACGTCTGGTGCGGCACAGAATCTCGGCAATCTGATGGTCAGCGACCGCAACACGGTCAGTGTCGGCGGGCAGCTTGGGAGCGGAGCGGACGTCGATTTCTACAATTTTGATCTGACGATGGGACAGATCCAGCGGATTGGAGGTGTTAACGCCAACACCACGGTCCAGTGGCCGTTGACGTTTGATGTCGACTACGCCGACGGTTTGGTCCGGCCCGACTCGACCCTGTCTGTGTTTGATGCGCAAGGACGGCTGATTCTTGTGGGTCGGGAGAGCAGTATTGCGGACGACCAGCCGGCCTCCTCGACCACACTGAGCCTGGACGACTTGTCGCGGGGATCCGTGGGCAAGCTCGATCCTTTCATTGGACCGGTGATCGCGAACGAGGGTACGAATTACTCCTTCGCGGTGACATCCAACCAGCAGATGCCGATCCAGTTGCAGCAGTTCGCGCAGATGATCCCCGCCAATCCGTTCGCGCGCCTCGAACCGCTCGATTCGATCGCCCGGGTTGTCGAGGACCACATTGGCACGAGCGGCTTTGTTGCGTCGAATCTCGCGCCCGTGGTCCCCCAAACGGCGATTTTCGATATCGACACCGTCGCTAGGCTTGATGCGCACATCGTGCCGTTCACGTTCGACGACGTGCGGCTGTACATTTCGAACAACGATGAGATTTTCTCGGTTGACGCCCAGTCCGCGCGTAATTTCGTGACGGTGGGATCGGCGGGTTCCACGACAGACCGTTTGCGCGACATCACGATTCGCACCGATGGACGACTGTTCGGTTACCGGGATCGGGATACCAATACCAATCCCGCTTCGAATGATGTCGGGGATACGGCCGGCACCATTATCAACTACGATCCGGGGAACGCCGCTGTCCGTGGCATTCCGTTCAACGACGGCATTCGCGGACCGGTCGGTGGCGCGGTCTTTGGATTCACGCCTGCCGTCAATGCCAGCGATGTGACCTACACGGACAGTGTCGAGGCCCTGACCTACCGTCGCAACAGCTATGTTAATGCGGACTCGGTCGATTACGATCTCTTTCTCTCGGTGAACGATCCGCTCGCTGGCGCTCCGTTGGGTGGCACGGGGTATTCCAAGCTGTTCGCCGACCTGGATGGGCCTCCGGATGGCGCCGTCAACCAAAACGACACAACCGTTACTAATCGCGGTTTCAT